>JAJECZ010000244.1 GCA_022821735.1 Alphaproteobacteria bacterium
CGCCGCCCGGCGCGACTTCACCGTGAACGCCATGTCCGCGAGCCCCGAGGGCCGGCTGTTCGACTATTTCGGCGGCCGCAAGGACCTTGAAGCCGGCCTCGTCCGCTTCGTCGGCGACCCGGAGCGGCGCATCAGGGAGGACGTGCTCAGGGTGCTGCGGTTCTTCCGCTTCACCGCCCGCTTCGGCAGCCTTCCCGGCGACCCCGCCAGCCTCGACGCCGCCGTGCGGCTGGCGCCGCTGATGGAGTCGCTCTCCGGCGAGCGGCTGAGGGCGGAGGTGCTGGGCCTCCTGGCCGCGCCCGACCCCGCGCCGGCCGCAGCCCTGATGGCGGCACGCGGCGTGTTCCGCCCGATCCTGCCGGCGGCGGAGAGGACCGACCGTCTCGCGCGGACCGTGGCGGCGGAAGCCCGGCTCGGCCCGGCCTCCGATCCCGTCCGCCGCCTCGCCGCCCTGGTCGCCCGCCCGGACCCCGGCCGGCTGCGCCTCAGCGCCGCCGAGACGGAGCGCCTGAACGCGCTCGCCGAACCCAAGCCGCTCGACCGCGCAACCCTCTACCGCGAGGGCCGGGCGCGCTTCGCCGACCGCCTGCTGCTCGCCGGCGGCGACGAAGCGGGCGAGGCGCTGCTCGCCGAACCCCCGCCCCCGCCCTTCCCGCTCAAGGGCCGGGACCTGCGCACCCGGGGCGTCCCCCCCGGCCCGGACCTCGGCCGCCTGCTCCGCGATCTGGAAGACTGGTGGATCGCCCGCGCTTTCCAGCCGGACCGCGACGCCTGCCTCGCCGAGCTGGAACGGCGGCTGGGGTGACGGCGGCAGGTCGAAAGCGCGGAGGCTCTCCCGGCGCGTTCTTGCCAATTGCGGTGGCGAACCGTTTCGAGTATGTCTTGCCGAAATGACAGCAACGTAGCATATTGCATGCAATGACTTCATGGATGGAGTTTGCAGATGGCAACCCTGACCGTACGCAACCTGCCGGAGGAGGTCCACCGGGGTCTCAGGGTGCGCGCGGCCCATCGCGGTCGCAGCACCGAGGCCGAGGTTCGCGCTATCCTTGAGGAGGCTGTCAGGCCCGAGGGCCGTGTCAGGCTGGGATCGCTGCTCGCCGAGGTCGGCCGGCAGGCCGCCCTGACGGATGAGGAATGGGCTGTCTTCGCCGCCCGCGACGCGACGCCGGCGCAGCCTGTCTCCTTCGAGTGATCCTGATAGACACGAACGTCGTCTCCGAACCGCTGCGCCGGAGACCGGAGCCGCGCGTAAGCGAATGGATCGATAACCAGCCCCTCGAAACCTTGTATCTCTCGACGGTAACCGTCGCCGAACTGCGTTTCGGTGTCGCGTCGCTGCCGGCCGGGCGGCGCCGGAGCCTGCTGAACGAAAATCTTGAGCGTCGCATCCTCTCGCGGTTCGCCGGGCGCATTCTCCCGTTCGATCTCCCGGCGGCCGAGGCCTATGCCGGTCTGATGGCCCAGGCTCGCAGCGACGGCATCGCGATTTCCTTATCCGACGGCTATATCGCGGCAATTGCGACGGCCAACGGCATGGCGGTCGCAACCCGCGACAGGGCCCCGTTCGAGGCGGCCGGCCTTCGCGTCATCGACCCGTGGAAGGACCGCGCCGCGCGGTGCTGACGGACGAGGAAGCGGGTCGCCCTCGTCTCGCGGGACAAGTTGCCGGGGCGGCCCGTTTCGCTTGAATGAGCCCGGCGGACGGGCGCGTTGCGGCCCGGTTGCTTCGCGCTTCGCACGGCCCTCACCCAACCCTCTCCCCGAGGGACAGGGCTTTTCTGCTGCGATGCATGTGCGATGTTCACAGAAATTGGAAATATTTCTTAGAAAGAGCTTGACATCCGAACGGGCCGAGCTCAGATTGGGCGGGAGGATGCGGTATCCGGAGGCCGCTTCCCTTCGCGCCGGCGCCGGCGCGAAAAAATCCCATCGGAGCGGACGGGAGACGTGCGCCCTGCGCCCGGCTCGCGCGGGCACGGGCGGGCAATCAGGCGCGCAAACCGCGCCGGCGCAAACGCGCGCTGGCGCGCGTGCGATACGCGCGAAACAGAGTCCCGCCCTGCCGGGGCATCGGCGGCGGGGAGAGCGGAACGGAGTGGAACGAAACGCGATGGAGGAACGGCATGTCGGACAGGGGCGAACGAAACTTCGGCGGGGCAGGCGGAGCCGGCGCAGCGCGCAGGATCATGACAAAACATGACATTCCATGACACCGTGCTGGAGTGGGCCCCAAGGGGCCCACTCCATGCACACCCTCCGCCTCGCGCGCGCAATCAGGCGCGCGAACCGCGCCGGTGCAAACGCGCGCCCGCGCTCGCGCGATACGCGCGAAACAGGGTCCCGCCGCACGGCCCGGCCGGCGGCGGGGTGGACGGAACGAAACGGGAGCGGGAAGGAGAGACCCATGTCCGGGACGCAGGGACGGAAGATGCCGGCGGAATGTCCGGGGCGCGAAACGGGCATGTCGTGCCCGGCCGGGCCGCAGAACCCGACCTTCGCGCATGGGGACCATGACAAAACATGACATTTCATGACACATCGCCGGGGGGGTCCGGGACGCCGCATGACAAAACATGACATTTCATGACATGCCGGGGGTCCCTGGCGCGCCGTGCCGGCTATTCCCCGTCCGCCCGTCCCGTCACCGTCGCATGGCGGGGCAGGTCGTCGGCGATTTCGAGCCAGCGGATGCGTTCTTCGTAGAAGACGTGGAAGGCGGGTGCCAGGGACTGCGGGTCGTCGAGGGTGCTGATGTAGAAGTGGGTCTCGCCGGGGAAGCGGTCCGACTCGTAGCTGAGCGGGGTGCCGCAGGAGGCGCAGAAGCCGCGCCCGACGCCGGGCGAGGAGGCGAACATGGCCCGCTCGCCCCCGGTGAACTCGACCGACTCCGTCGCGGCGCCGACGAACATGGTGACCGGGGCGCCGGTGCTGCGCCGGCAGGTCGCGCAGTGGCAATAGCCGGTCCAGAGCGGCGTCGCATCGATACGGTAACGCACCCTGCCGCAGAGGCAGCCGCCTTCGAGGGGGAGGTCCGCCATCGCCGCTCAGGCCGCCGCCGCGTGGACCGCGGGCAGGCCGCGCACGCTGATGCGCCAGAGCAGGCGCGAGTCCTGCTTCGAGGTCGCGACGCCGATGGGCGTGGCGGCGTGCATGGTCTGCAGCGTGTCCCACACCACAAGGTCGCCCGCGGCGTATTTGTGGCGGTAGATATGCCGCTCCTCCAGCGCGTGGTCCTTCAGCTCGTCGAGCAGCGCTTCCGCGTCGGCGTCCGCCATGCCCTCGATGGCGTAGGCGCCGTGGCCGAGCGCATAGAGCGCCCTGCGGCCCGTCACCGGATGGGGCATGACCAGCGGGTGCCAGACCGGCGGCACGCGGCTGTCCTGCTCGTCATTGGCGATCGGGTTCGCCGGCGGCTCGTCCTTGCGCCGCTTGCCGCGCCCGTATTTGTGCGCGACCCGGATGCCCTCGATCCGCCGTTTCATGCCTTCGCCCAGATTGTCGTAGGCGCTGGCCATGTCGCAGAACTGCGTCTCGCCGCCCTCGGCGGGCGCGACGATGGAGTAGAGCATGGTCGCGCTCGCCGGCACCTCCTCGTAGGACTGGTCGGTGTGCCAGAGCGCGGCGCCGTTGCGGATCTTGGGGTCCTCGTCGCGCTTCTCGGTATTGCCGACGGTCATGAGCTCCGGATAGCCGGCCATGCGCATATGGTCGAGCACATGGGGGATGGGCGCGCCCCATTGCCGCCCGAAGCCGAGATAGCTCTCCTCGTCGAGCTTCTGGTCCCGGATGACGATGACGCGGTGGTCGTAGAGCGCGCCGGTCAACAGGCGCATGAGCGCCTCATCGGCGCCGGCGCCCAGGTCGACGCCGCGTATTTCCGCGCCGAACGCGGCGTCGAGCGGGGTGATCGCGGTCATGGGCGGTTCCTCCTATTCGGCGGCCTGGACCAGATAGTCGTCCATGGGCGCGGTGCCGAGGCGCGGGTCCTTGTAAAGCGCGCCGTCCTTCATGATCATTGCGAGATTGGCGCGGTCCTGGACCAGCGAGACGTCCTCGGTCGGATCGCCGCGCACCAGCAGCAGGTCGGCGAGGTAGCCTTCCTTCACCCTTCCGAGCTCGCCCGCCATGCCCATCAGCTCCGCGCCGATGACCGTGGCGCATTTGAGCGCGTCCGCCGGCGAATAGCCGAAATATCGCACGAAATGCTCGATGTCCCGCGCGTTCTGGCCCATCGGCGTCATGGCGAAGCCGTAATCGCCGCCGACCACCACCCGGATGCCGCGCTTGCGGATCTCGTGATAGGTCTCGCAGGTCAGGTCGAACATGCGCAGGAGGCCGAGCGATTCCACGGTCTGGCGGTCCAGCCCGTATTTCTCGCCCTCCCGGGTGGAGTTGTGCACCAAGCCGAAGGCCGGGCCGACAAAGGCCGTGTCCTTGACGCTCTCCAGCGCATCGAGCGCCTCCTCGTCGGCATAGTCGCAGTGGTAGATGCACTCGATGCCGTGCCGGACCGCCATCATCACGCTCTTCGACGAGCGGGCGTGGCAGGCCACCATCTTGCCGAAATCGCGCGCGACCCCGACAAGCGCCGCCACTTCGTCGTCATTGGTCGGCGTGACCTCGCCTCCGGCGAACGGCACGAAATCGTCCCCGGAGAGATTGATCTTGAGCTGGTCCACGCGGTCGCGGACGCATTCCCGCGCGACCCTGCGCATTTCCTCCGGTCCGTCGGCGACAAGGCCGAAGCTCTCCTGGTGGAGATGGCGCTGGCGCTCATCGCCGAGCCCGGCCGTCGTGGTGATCTCCGGCGAGCCGGCGCGCATGCGGGGGCCGGCCAGCATCCCTTCCTCGATGGCGTCGCGCGCATTGACGCCGAGCAGCGGCTTGGCGGACGCCGCCTCGAAGATCGAGGTGAAGCCGTGCTCCAGCAGCAGGCGGAGGTTCTGCGCCGTCAGCAGCATGTGCCGCTCGGGCCCGATCCGGCCCAGGTCCGGCGGCGCCATGATGCCGGTGAAACTCGGGTGGCAGTGGCCTTCGACCATGCCCGGCATCAGCGTCATGCCGGTGCCGTCGATCCGCTCCTCCGGCAGGTCGGCGACCGGCTCGCCGGCGGGCGCCACCGCGGCGATGCGGTTGCCCTCCACCACGACGGTTGCGGGGACCGGTCCGGCGGCTTCGCCGTCCCAGACCTGCGCATCGGTTATCGCTATTCTCGACATCGCCTCCTCCCTGCTCTGTCTGCCGGCCGGGCGGACCGCGACCGGAAGCCGCAAGTGTGCTCCCCGGACGGCGAAACCGCAATTGCCCGGTCGGCGCGAGGCCGCTTCCGGTCAGGACAGCGGATGGCCGAGGGCGGCTTCCAGCTCGGCGAGCGCCTGCGCTTCGGTCTCGACCTTGATCGTCACCATGCCCATGGCGCGGGCGGGCTTCAGGTTGATGCCGAGATCGTCGAGGAAGACGCAGGCCTGCGGCTCCACGCCCAGCCGCTCGCAGGCGAGGCGGTAGAAGGCGGGCTCCGGCTTGCGCACGCCCGCCTCGCGCGACTCCACCACCGCATCGAACAGCGCCATCGCCTCGGCGATCTCGCGGGCGCGAGGGCCGTCCTCGTCCGGCGCGCGCATATTGTTGGTGAGGCAGGCGGTCCGGTAGCGGGCCGCGACCGCGCGGAGCGCCGCCACCATGCCCGGCCGCACCGGGCCCTGGACGAGATCGAGGATTTCGCCGGCGTCCAGCCTG
>JAJECZ010000176.1 GCA_022821735.1 Alphaproteobacteria bacterium
GAGGCGGGACGGCGGACGCTCGGCTGCGTCTGCTAGTTGAGAGAGATCTCGTAATGCTTGTTGGCGTTCGGGTCCTTTTCGAGGTCGCAGACAGTCTGGGTATCGACGGGCTGGACCTGGGAGAACTGCTCCTTGATGACGAACTTCTTGTCCTGGAGGTCCGCCACATAGACGTCCCGGATCGCATGGTGGGTCTTGCGGTCGATGGTGACCTTGCCGGACGGGAACTCGTACTCCTTGCCCGACTCCATAACCTCAATGAGCGCCATGCGGTCGAGGCTGCCTGCGGTCCGCACCGCATCGGCCCAGATCATCATGCCTTCCCAGGTGAAGGCCGACAGCTCCGTCAGGAAGGGCGTGTCGTCGGGATAGCGCTTCTTGACGGACTCGACCCAAGCATTGTTCATCGGCGAGTCGATCTGCGGATAGTAGCCGTAGCAGGTGATGATGCCGTTGGCGACTTCTGGTGCGATGATCTCGATCTCCGCGCCAGCCGCGCCGAAGGTCGTGGACGCGATCGGGATTTCGTTCTTCATGCCGCCCGCGGCCCACTGGTTGTAGAAGCCGAGATGGCCGGTGCCGACCAGCACGGACATCACCATGTCCGGCTTCGCTTCCTGGATCTTGGAGATCGTCGGCCCGAAATTGGTCACGTCGAGCGGGAAGAAGTCGGTGGACAGCACCTCGCCGCCGTTCTGCTCGACATAGCGCTTCACCCAGGCGGCGGTGATCTGGCCGTAATTGTAGTCCGCCGCGATGGTATAGACCTTCTTGCCCCACAGATTCATGGTGTGCGGCACAAGCTGTTCGACCGTCTGGGCGGGCGTGGTGCCGAGCGTGATCTCGTTGCGGTCGCAGACACCGCCCTCATAGAGCGTGTTGTAGAAATAGAGCGTCTTGAAGCGGTGGAAGATCGGGCGGATGGTCTCCCGGCTGGCGCTGGTGATGCCGCCCATGACGACCGCCACCTTGTCCTTCAGCGCAAGCTGCGTCGCATACTGCGAATAGAGCGACATGTTGGACTGGGGATCGTAAACCACGCCCTTGACCTCGCGCCCGAGCAGGCCGCCCTGCGCGTTGATCTCCTCGATGGCCATCAGCATGATCTGGTTCATCGGGATGCCGGCGAAATCGATGAAGCCGGAGAGGTCGTGCAGGCCGCCGACCAAGATCGCATCGTCGGCATCGGCCGAGATGGCCGGGAACACGGAGGAAAACGCGGCGGCGCCCGCGCCCATTGCCGCGGTCTTCATGAAATCGCGCCGGGTTCTTGGGTTCTTGACTGTCATCGACGACCTCCCTCGATACATGACGGCAAGCGCATCCCGCTCGGAGCGGCAGCGATGCACGGCCACCAGCCTGCCAGATTAAGCCGGGGCGACAAAGACATAAATGGGAGGGCCGCCCCATGCGGCCCTTCGGGTCGCGCGGTACCCGGCCTGCACCGCGGGATCGCCACGGAGCGGGCGTTCATCCCCTTTCCCGCAGCAAGACGAGGACGCCAGGAGGGCGGCGGAGCCACGCGCCTGAAAATTGATCTAGGTCAATTTCAGGCATCGGGAGTATGTAAGACGTATGGTCGATGTTAACACTAAACTGTTTCGCACATTTCTGGTCATTACGACGGAATTGAGTTTCTCGAAGGGCGCCCGGCGCATGGGGCTTTCGCAAGCGACGATGTCGCTGCGTCTCCAGGCGCTGGAAGAAAAGCTGGGCGTCCGGTTGCTCGAGCGGGGGCCGCGCGATGTAAGGCTGACGACCGCGGGACGCAACCTGCTGCCGGAGGTCCGGGCGCTGGTGGACATGCACGACAAGATGATCGACCGCCTGTCGGCGCCGCCGGTTGTCGGGGCGATCCGGCTTGGGGTCGGCGAAGATTGTGTTGCGTCGTTCCTTCCCGGGCTTATGAGGGACGTATCGGACGACTGTTCCGGAGTGCAGCTCGACGTTCTGTGCCGGACAAGCAGCTGCCTGCAGCGGATGATCGAAGCGCGCAAGCTCGATCTTGCGGTGCTGATCCTGCCCGGGAATGCGCGCTCCGGCCTCGACCTGTGCCGCCCGAATCTGCAATGGGTGGCGTCTCCCGGCTTCGCGCTTGACCTCCGGTTGCCGGTGCCGCTCGTATGGCACGAGAAGGACTCTTGTTTCCGGGCCTCGGGGACCGCTGCGCTCGAAAAGAGCGGGATCTCCTACCGGGAGGTGTTGTTCGGCTCTGATGAGCGTGTTGTGCAGGCCGCCGTTGAAGCGGGGACTGCGGTTACCGTTATGGCCGAGGGGACCGTCCGGGCGCCATTGAAGCCTCTTTGCCCGCGTTCGGGTCTGCCGCGGTTGGGACGGGCCTCAATACGGCTCCTGGAAACGCCGGGGACGGAGTCGGAGGCTGCCGAAGCAGTCAAGCGGAAGATAGTGAAGGCGTGTCGGGGAGCCGAAGCGAAGACCGCATGACGGATGCACCCGGCACTTAACTGCTGCCGGCCCACCAATCCCTGGGTCTCAGCCGCGTCGCCCGTCCGGACCGGTCGTCCAGCCAAAGCGCCAGCCGGCGCAGCGGCGATAGCGCGAGGCGCAGCCACAGCCGATTTGCCCGGCGCCGGAAATCCCGGTTGAAGGGACACACCCTGAGGCAGATTGCGCAATCCGAAGCCAGCTTTGCCCAATAGCCGAAGCACTTCTCCGCATCGGATGTCCACTTCACTACGCCCCGGATGGCGGACCGATTAGGCCGATCGGCGGTCGGCGGACCGTAAGGCAGGGCTTTCGCCGGACAGGCGTCTGCGCAGCGCGTGCACACGGCGCAGAACTTCGCAACGCCGAATTTACGCGGCGCGTCGTGGGCGAGCGGCAGGTCCGTGAAGATCTTGGAGAAGCGCAGGCGCGGGCCCGTCTCCGGGGTTATGACGAGCTGGTTGCGGGCATATTCGCCGAGACCGGCCTTCAGCGCATAGGGAATGGCGAGCGCCGTGTCGTTCATGGAGGCGACCGCGCGGTAGCCCAGCGCCCTGATATAGGCGGCAAGCTGCATGACGATCGCCGTTTCGTGGCTGTATTCCCGCCCGGTTGCGGCGCCGGCAAGCGCGGAGGGGTAGGTTGCGACCAGCCCCTCGTCCATTTCGTGGCCGAGCACGATGACATGCTCCAGTCCCTCGGGCAGGCCCACCGGAGCCTCCGAGAAGTCCCGCACATCCACCCGCGATTCATAGGTCCAGCGCTCGTCGTACTGGGTGATGCCGCAGAGGCTGGCGCCGAAGAACCGGGCGACCTTTTTGATCTCGGCCGACATGTCCTTCGGGTCCTCGACCGCGACCTTCTCCGCGACGACAGGCGTGTCGTCCGAAATCGCCGCCTGGAAGCCCTCGCGCCTGCCTTGCTCGACATGGCGGTTGGTTATCAGGTCGGAAATCAGCCAGGAGGCGTTCCGGAGCGCAAAGTCCCGCTGATTGAAGCCGTCGCCCCGGCGCGCGGTGAAATCCGCCCTGTATGAATGGAAGAAGGCGTCCGTTTCCCCGGTGCGCACCCGCTCATCCCAGAACGCGCGCGTGAACACATCGTCAATCTGCCGGAAGGGCGTGAAGTCCGCGGTGGTCTCGATTCCCGCTGCCGCATCGCTTTCGGCGTGGCGTCTCCGCCAACGAGCGCGGCGTTCTTCGAGGCTTTCCTCGTTACCGGGCCAGCTCATCGGTGCGAGACTACCGCTTTTCCGCGCGGGGCGTCAGTGCCCGGTCTTGCGGAAGCCGCACCCTTCCTCGTCGAGCGCTTCCGGCGGCCGGCCGAGCCATCGGTCCGCGACAGCGCGCCAGGTCGCGAGCCGGCTGAAATCGGGAGGGTCGGCGAGAGTGTCGTCATCGTTCAGGAACGGGCTCGGGAAGAAAGCGGTCAGGCCGTTCTCGCCCTTCCCGTTCCACATCTCGAAGCCCCAGGTGAGCGGCTTGGCGTTCCGGTCGAAGCTGCGGAATATCTCCGCGCGCGAGGGCCGGCGGTGCGCGCGGAGTTCCGGGCCGGTCGGGTCCGACGCCGGGCCCCGGTTCTCCCCGATGCACAGGTGGAAATGGCCGCCATTGCCGAACATCACCGTCAGGTAGCCGTCGAAGAGGCCTATCCGTTTCGGCGCGCCCGGGCACTTCCACTCCCAGGCGGCGCCCTGGATCATCGGGCCGAAGCGGATGCCCCGCCAGTGGTTCTCGAAGAGGTCGCGGAGGAAGGTCTCGAGAAATTCCTCCTCAAGCGGCAGCGCCCAGACCTCCCGGGCGAGCGTGCCGTCTTCGCGATGCTGCGTTCCGCTCGGTTCCGGGTGAATTCCCCAGCTCGCGCCGTTCATGTCTTTCCGCCTCCCGACGCCTCCAGTCTGTGCCAGGGTTCCGCCTGCGGCAACGCTCCGGTTCCGTTGCCGGGCCGGCCGTGAAAAGGTGGGGCCATGGGCGCATTTCTCGATGTGGCGCTACCGGCTTTCCTGCTGGTGTTCGCCGGGGCGGCGGCGGCGCGCGCCGGCTGGATCGACGAGGCGGGCGGCAAGGGGCTGAACGGCTTCGTCTACTACCTCGCCATGCCGGCGGCGCTCTTCCGCGCGGCCTCGGAAGGTGCGCTGCTCCAGGGTTTCGACTGGCGCCTCGTGGCCGCCTATTTCGGGCCGACGCTGGTCCTGCTGGCGGTCGTCGAGGCGCTCGGCCGACGGAAGCCGGCGGAGGAGCGGGCGCTCACCGGCATGGGCGCGTGTTTTTCCAACAATGTCTTTCTCGGCATGCCGGTGATCGTGGCGCATATGGGCGGGGCGGCTGCCGGCCCGATGACGGTGATTATCGCGGGCACCACGGTCCTGTTCATCGGCCTGCCGGTACTGCGGATCGAGATGGCAAGAGGCAGCGGGGGCGCCGCGGCGGCCGCACTCGGGCGCGCGCTCGCCAATCCGCTCCTGGTCGCGATTGCGCTCGGCACGCTCTGGGCGTCGGTGTCCTGGCGCCTGCCGGGGCCGGCGGCAGTGGCGGTGGACCTGTTGGCAGCGGCTTCTTCGCCTGCGGCTCTCGCCGGCCTCGGCGCGGCGCTGGCGGGCTATCGCATTGCCGGGGACCTCCGAGACAGCACGGCGCTCTGCGGGCTCAAGCTGCTCGCGCACCCAGTCATGGTGTGGTTTGCCGCGGGCGCGGTCGGCCTCGGGGAGTTCGAGAGAGCGGTTGCGGTGCTGGCGTCGGCCATGCCTGTCGGCGCCAACGTGTTCGTGCTGGCGCAGCATTACGGCATCTACGAGCGCCGCGCCTCAGCCGCAGTGGTGCTCTCGACGCTGGCCGCCATGCCGCTCGCGGCTCTGCTGATGACGGTCTTCCACCCGTGAAGCGGCCTCAGGCGCGCCGGCGGATGAGCCAGACGCCGATCATGGTCAGCGCAAAGCCCGGCCACATGGCTCCCGGCAGGTCCTCGCCGAGAAAGACCCAGGCGAGCAGCGCGGTCACTCCGGGCGTCAGGTAGAAATTCGAGGCGGCCCGGCCGGCCTCTCCGTGGCGCAGCATGTAGAGCAGCAGGCCCATGGCGCCGAGCGAAACGCCGAAGGTGAGATAGGCAAGCGAGGCGACCATGCCCGGCGTCCAGACGGCATGGGGCGTCTCGAACGCCCAGGTGAAGGCCCATGCGGCGACGGCTGCGGCTGCGAGTTGCACAGCGTTGGCGCCGACAAGCGGCGCGTCCCGGCAGAAACGCGCATGGTAGAGCGTGCCCGCGGTGAGCGCCGCGATGGAGCCGACGGCCCAGGCGATGCCGGCAGGGTGCCCGAGATCGAAGGCGCCGACGCCCGCGACCAGCGCAACGCCGCCTGCGCCCAGCAGAAAACCCGCCCATTGCCGCCCCCGGAAACGCTCCCCCAGCAGCGGCCCGGCAACCAGCGCGGTCGCGATCGGGTGCAGCGCCCCGATCAGCGCCATGGTGGCGCCGCGGATCTCGGTCATGGCGAGATAGGCACCGCCCAGATAGCAGGCATTGATGACCGCGCCGGAGAGAGCGAGATGGGCGATGTCCCGGGGAGTCGGCCGCCAGTCCTTCGCCAGGAAGCCGGCTACTGCCGCCAGCACCACGGCGGCGACGGTGAAGCGCATCGCCAGGAAGTAGAACGGCGTGATGTCCGGCAGGCCGGCGCGGACCG
>JAJECZ010000226.1 GCA_022821735.1 Alphaproteobacteria bacterium
ATTGTCCATCGTCTCGCGGAAATTGTGCCAGACGGCGCAGGTGCAGTTGGCGGCGGTGAGGCCGCCGTCGCGCATCTCCTCGAAGACCTCGCGGCTCCAGTCGGAGACGATCAGGCCGTCCACGATGACGGGGTTGTCGAGTGGCATGGGGGAACTCTCCCGGAAATCGGATGATTGTGTCGTCAGGCGAGCGCTTCCGGCGGCACCATGGCGGCCGGCGTCCAGCGCAGGCGGCGCCTTGCGAGGCGCTGCTCCTCGGTCTCGTCGTCGTAGTGCGCCGGGGCCGGGGCGGGGAAGCCGTCCTGCGGCAGGTCGAGCGTGTTCACGATCAGGGTCGCCAGCAGGCCGTCGGGCTCCTCAACCAGCGCCGAGACATAGACGCCGCAGGCCCGGCAGATGAGGAAGTCGGTGATGCCGAGGCCGAAGCGGTAGCGGTCCACCTTCGCCTCGTCGGCAATCGCGATCTCCAGCAGCCCGTCGGGATCGCCGGTGGCGCGCACGCCGTGCTTGCGGCAGAAGCTGCACTGGCAGGCCCGGATAGGCCATTCGGCCACCGGCTTCGCCGTGAGGTAGGCCACGCGGATATTGCCGCAATGGCAGCCGCCCCTGTGAGTCTCCGTCATGGCGTCCTCTTCCTCAGGCTTCGCCGCGCGTTTCCCTGCGGAGCATCGGCAGAACCCGGTCGGCAAGCAAGTCGATGCTGCGCAGCACGAGCCGCTGGTCCATGCCGAGCCACTGGATGCGCGTCACGATGCGGTTGCAGCCGGTCGCCTCCGTGAGCGAGAGCAGTTCGTCCGCGACCTCCTCCGGCGAGCCCATGACGACCCGCCCGGCGAGCAGCTCGTCGAGGTCCGGCTCTTCCTTGCCGACGCCGCCGATGGTCCTGAACAGGCCCCACTGGCCGAAGACCCGGTAGCTCGCCTCCAGGAACGGCCCCGCCTCGCGGACCGCCGTCTCCCTGTCCGGCGCGACGACGATATTGCGCAGCATCGGGAAGCGCGCCGGCCGGGGCTTGCCGAGCGCCTCCAGCGTCTCCAGGAAGCGTTCCGCCTGGCGCCTGACGACATCGCCCACCAGATGCGAGGAGGCGACCCAGCTGTCGCCGAGGCGCGTGTCGGCCAGCCGGCCGGCCCGCTCCACCGCCGCATCGACGCTGCCGCCGAACCACATGGGCGGCCGGGGCCGGCGCGCGGGCCTGAGCGCAAGGGTCAGGTCCTCCGCGCTGAAATGCCTGCCGGCGAAGTTGACCGCCTCCTCGGTGAACAGCCGGCGGATCAGATCGACCCCCTCCAGGTAGCGGCCGATCCGGCGCCCGAAATCGAGGCCCATCAGCTCGAATTCGTCGCGCTGCCAGCCCGGCGCAACGCCGAGCGTGAACCTGCCGCCGGACACCGCATCCAGCAGCGCCGCCTGCTCGGCGACCTGGAACGGATGGTAGAGCGGCAGGATGAGCATGCAGGTGGCGATCTGCATGTCCCCGGCTTCGGGCGCGAGGTGAAGCAGCGTCTCCAGCGGCGGGAACCAGGCGGTGTCGCCGTAGGAGAGGTGGTTGCCGATCGCCACGCCGTCGAAGCCGCCCTGGCGGGCGAGGCGGAGCTGCTCGACATGCTCCGCCATCTTCCGGCCCATATGGGCGTCGGGAGGATGCTCGTTGCCGATGAAGAGGTGCAGGTCCATGACGCGCCAGCTTGGCCCAAAGCGCAGCCGCGCGCCACACCCGCAATCATGCGGACGCCCGAGGCAGGGTTATTGCGTGTCGGAGGAGTCCGGAACGAAATCGGGCGCCTTGCGGCGCCCCTTGCGAGTATAGGCCTTGCGGTTCCGGACCCGTTGCGGGCGCAGCGTGCGCAGGGCGCGGGCCATCGGATTGCGCCGTTTCGGCGGCGGCTTCCGTTTGCGCATGGGTCCCGGTCCCGCAACGCGATGGATGGTGGGCGCGGCTGGGATTGAACCAGCGACCCCTGCCGTGTGAAGACAGTGCTCTCCCGCTGAGCTACGCGCCCGGAGGTCGGACCGTCTAGGCAGAGCGCGTCCGGCTGTCAAGCGCCGGACCAGGGATCGTCGAGGTCGAGCAGCACGTTGTCGGCGCCGAGGCCGGGTGCGGGCGCGCGCACCGGCGGGCGGCGGCCGTTGAAGGAAATCGGCAGCGCCAGCGCCTGCATTCCCTCGCGCTCCGGCACCTCCACGACCATGTCGAGCGCCTGCACCTGCGGCTCCTCAAGCGCGTCGGCCAGATTGTTGATCGGCGAGGCCGGCACGCCCGCCGCCTCGAAGACTTCCATCCACTCCCGCACGCGTCCTTCCGCCAGCGCCGCCTGGATGTCGCGCACGATCTCGCTATGCCGCTCCATGCGGGCGGCATTGCCCTCGAACGCCGCGCTCTCGGCCCAGTCGCTGCGGCCGAGCGCCAGCCCGAGGCGCTTGAAGAGCCGGTCCGTCGCCGCTGTGATCAGGATGCGCCCGTCGGCGGCGTCGAACGCCTCGAACACCACCACCCGGGGGCTGCCGGTCGGGTGGCGCACGGGCCTCTTTCCGGTCGCCTTGTGCGAGACGAACTGCGTGGTCAGCAGGAACATGGCGGTTTCGAGCAGCGAGGTGTTGACCACGACGCCCTTGCCCGTCCGCTCCCGCTGGCGCAGCCCGGCGAGCGCGCCGAGCGCCGTCCAGAGGCCGGTGCTCATGTCGCAGACCGCCGCCCCCATCCGCATCGGCAGCCCGTCCGGGTCGCCGGTATTGTCCATCAGCCCGGAGAACGCCTGGAACAGGACCTCGAAACCCGGGTCGAGCCGCTTCGGCCCCTTGTGGCCGAAGGCGCCCATGTCGCAATAGACGAGCCGCGGGTTCTCGCGGAGCAGCGCCTCCGGGCCGAGGCCGAGCTTTTCCGTGACGCCGGGGCGCAGGTTCTGCACGAACACGTCCGCGCCGCGCACCAGTTTCATCAGGCCGGCGCGGCCCTCCTCCGTCGTCAGGTCGAGCGACACGGACCGCTTGGAGCGGTTGACGCCGTGGAAGGTGGGTGCGGCGCCGAACCAGACCGGCGGCGTCCAGCGGCGCGACTCGTCGCCTTCCGGACGCTCGACCTTGACGACGTCGGCCCCGAGCTCGGCCAGCACCTGTCCCACGACCGGGCCGGCGATGATCTGCGCGAGCTCGACGACCCGCACTCCCGTGAGCGGCATGCCCCGTCCCCTCCCCGTTTCGTGACCGGCTCTCTCGCAGTCGCTGCTTGATGCAGGCCCGCCGGCCGCCTAACTCTACCGCGCAAGAGGATGGCATATCCGGGGAGGGCGCGCATGTTGGGCAGATGGGCACTGGCGGCCGCGGTCGTGTGCATGGCGGGAACGGCGGCCGCACTCGGCAGCGGCAGCGGAGACAGGTCCGGCCCGCTCGCGGCCATCGAGAAGAAGATCGAGGCGGGCGAATACGAACAGGCCGTCGCCGATCTCGAGGTCCATATCGACAAGAACCGGACCAGCGCGGACGCCTTCAACTGGCTCGGCTACGCCAACCGCAAGCTCGGCCGCTACGAGAAGGCCCGGAAGGCCTATGCCCGCGCGCTCTTCCTCGACCCGGACCACAAGGGCGCGCACGAATATGCGGGCGAACTCCGCCTGTTGCTGGGAGACCTTGCGGGCGCGGAGAAGCATCTGGCGGAATTGGACCGCATATGCCTGTTCGGCTGCGAGGAGTATGACGAGCTGAAGGAGGAAATCGCCGCCTGGAAGAAAGCGAACGCCAGATGACGCTGCCGGCCCGGCGCCCGGCGCGGACGGGCATGAGTCCGGGACGCATCGGGGCCATGCTCGGCCGGTACTACTACCTGTTCCGGGGCTCGGTGCCGCGGATGATCGAGCTTGCCTACTGGCCCATCGTCCAGGTCGTTCTCTGGGGCTTCATCACCAAATTCTTCCTGGAGCACAGCAGCTGGCTGGTGAATGCGGCCGGCGCGCTGCTGGCGGGCGTCCTGCTGTGGGACGTGCTGTTCCGCGGCCAGCTCGGGCTCAGCATCTCCTTCCTGGAGGAGATGTGGGCGCGCAATCTCGGCCAGTTGTTCGCGAGCCCGCTCCGGCCCGGCGAGCTCATGGCCGCCATGATGCTGGGAAGCCTGCTGCGCACCTCGCTCGGCCTGGTGCCGGCGACGCTCGTCGCCTGGCTGCTCCACGAATACTCGATCTATTCGCTGGGCCTGCCGCTCATCGCCTTCTTCGCCAACCTCATGGTGTTCGGCTGGGCCATCGGGCTTGCCGTCTGCGCGCTGCTCATCCGCTACGGGCTCGCCGCCGAGAGCTTCGCCTGGGCGTCCATCTTCATCCTGGCGCCGCTGAGCGCCGTCTATTACCCGGTCGATGTGCTGCCCGAGGCGGCGCAGGCGATTGCCGCCGTGCTGCCCTCGGCCCATGTCTTCGAGGGGATGCGCGCGGTGATGATCCAGGGCGTCTTCCGCACCGACCTGTTCCTGTGGGCCGCCGGGCTGAACGTCGTCTATATCGCCGCCGGCGCGGCGCTCTTCCTCTACGCCTTCGAGATCGCTCGCCGGCGCGGCCTGATCCTGCAATCCGGGGAGTAGGAGGCGATTGCCGGTCGGCGAACGGGGCATATATATGGCGGCGTGAACCGTCGAAAATTCCTGTGCGCCGCCGGTAGTGCAACCGCATTCGGTTTGGGCGGCGGGCCGGGCCCGGCGGGGGCGCTTCCCGAGGCCGGCGCCCTGCACCGCCTCCTGGAAGAGACGCCCCGCGAACGCGTCGCCGCCGAGCTTGCGGCCCTGATCCGGGGCGGCCTCGACCACAGCAGGACCCTGACCGCGCTCGCCGTCGCCGCGTCGCGCCGCGTGCAGCCCTTCCCCCATGTCGGCTTCAGGTACCACACGGTGCTCGCGCTGCAATCCGTCCACCTGACGGCGCAGGGCCTGCCGGACAGGGAACGCTGGCTGCCGGTATTCTGGGCGCTCGACTATTTCAAGCGCGCCCAGGAGGCGGAGCGCCGCCGGAGCGGCTGGACGATGGGTCCGCCGCCGCCCCCCGCGGCCGGCACGGCGGAGACGGCCTGGAACCGCCTGCTCGACGCACTGGACCGCTGGGACCTTGAGGCCGTCGATCCGGCCATCCTCGATTTCGCCCGGCTCGCGACGCCGGCGCAGCTCTCCGAGGTCCTCTTCAGATACGGCATCCGGGACCTCCGGGCGATCGGCCACAAGACCATCGCGGTGCAGAACGTCCACCGCCTCCTGCCGGTCGTCGGACCCGGACATGCGGCCCCCGTGCTTCGCTCGCTCGCCGCGGCGCTCCAGAATCACGGCTACGGCCCGAATCCCGCCGCCGCCGACCTGCCTCCCGACCGGACCTGGCGGGCGTTCCAGGCGATGCTGGGAGAGGTTCCCAAGACCTGGAAACAGGGCCGCCGGGATGGTGCGGCACGCAACGAGTTCGTCCGCACTCTCCGCGAGGTTTCGGAGCTTGACGCGGGCCGGGCGGCGGTCGACCTCCTGAAAGGCGGGGTGTCCGCCGGCTCGATATGGGAGGCGCTTTTCGCCGCCGCTGCGGAGCTGGTGCTGACGCGGCCGGCGGTGGTCCCGGTGCATGCCCTGACATCCGCCAACGCGTTCCACCATGTATTCCGGCATGCGCGAACCGAAACGACGCAGCTTCTGGCGCTCCTGCAGTCGGCGGCCTTCATGCCGGCCTTCCGGCGCGGCGTCGGCGCGACGCGGCCCGGCCTGCGCATCGACGGGCTGGAGCCTCTCGCGGTCCCCGGCGACGGCGCGGACGGGTTGCGCGAGGCGTTCTCCGAACTGCCGCGGGACCGCGCCTCCGGAGCCCGCAAGGCGCTGGGCTACCTGCAACGGGGCGGCTCGGCCGACAGGCTGGGCGCGGACGCGCGCCGGCAGCTGGCCCTCTACGGCCGAGGGGCCCACGAGTTCAAATTCACCGAGGCCGCGCTGGAAAACTGCCGGGCAATGCCGCCGTCGGCATGGCGGAACCGGGTCCTGGCCGCCTCGATGGCGTATTTCGCAGGCCCCGCAGCGGCGCCGAGCCCCGTCGCCCGGGAGGCGCTGGCCTTGCTCGGTTAGCCCGCGTTCCCCGCCAATGCCGCGGCGGCTGTGGACGAAGGGCGGCCGGTAGTGTAGCCAACGGCCGCCATGAACCATGACAGCTACACCGACGCCTATCTCAAGGGCGTGCTGGAGAGTGTGCGGACCATCGCGATGGTGGGCGCCAGCCCCTACTGGAACCGGCCGAGCTACTTCGTGATGAAATACCTCCAGGCGAAGGGATTCCGCGTGCGCCCCGTCAATCCCGTCGCGGCCGGCGAGACGATCCTGGGCGAAACCTGCTTCGGCGACCTCGGCGACCTGCCGGAGCCGGTCGACATGGTCGATATCTTCCGCAACTCCGAGGCCGCCGGTCCGCTTGCCGACCAGGCCGTCGGGATCGGCGCGAAGATCGTCTGGATGCAGCTGACCGTGCGCAACGACGCCGCCGCGGAGCGCGCCGAGGCGGCGGGGCTCACCGTGGTGATGAACCGCTGCCCGAAGATCGAATATGCCCGCCTCTTCGGCGAGCTCTCCTGGAACGGCTTCAACTCGCGGCGCATCTCCTCGAAACGCCGCCGGATCGGCTGAAACATGAGCGACAACGAACCGCCCTTCGGCTTCGAGACCCTGGCGATCCACGCCGGCGCGGGACCCGACCCTGCAACCGGCGCGCGCTCGACGCCGATCTACCAGACGACCTCCTACGTGTTCGACGACGTGGACCATGCCGCCTCCCTCTTCAACCTCCAGACCTACGGCTTCATCTATTCGCGCCTGACCAACCCGACGGTCTCCGTGCTGGAGGAGCGGGTGGCAGCGCTGGAGGGCGGCAAGGGCGGCACCGCAACGGCCTCCGGCCATGCCGCGCAGATGCTGGCGCTCTTCCCGCTCATGCAGCCGGGCTCTCACCTGCTGGCGTCGAACAAGCTTTACGGCGGCTCCGTCACCCAGTTCACGCGCACCTTCGCCAAGTTCGGCTGGCAGGCTTCGCTGGTCGACTTCGACGACCTCGACGGGGTGCGGGCGGCGATACGGCCGGAGACGCGCGTCCTGTTCTGCGAGTCGCTCGCCAATCCGGGCGGCATCGTCAGCGACATGGAGGCGCTCGCGGACATCGCGCATGAGGCCGGCATCCCGCTGATGGTGGACAACACCATGGCCACGCCCTTCCTCTGCCGCCCGTTCGAATGGGGCGCGGACCTCATCGTGCACTCCATGACCAAGTTCCTCTCCGGCCACGGCAACGCCATGGGCGGCATGGTGGTGGACAGCGGCGGCTTCGACTGGGGGCAGAACGACAAGTTCCCCTCCATGACGGAACCGGAAGGCGCCTATCACGGCCTGCGCTTCTGGGAGACCTTCGGCGACCTCGGCTACACCGTGCACTGCCATGCGGTGGGCCTCCGCGACCTCGGCGCGACGATGGCGCCGCTCAACGCCTTCCTCGCGATCACCGGCATCGAGACCCTGCCGCTGCGCATGGCCCGGCACAGCGAGAACGGGCTGGAAGTGGCGCGCTACCTCTCCGGCCATCCCGCGGTCGCCTGGGTCTCCTATGCGGGGCTGGACGACAACCCCTACAAGCCGCTCGCCGACAAGTATCTGAAGGGCTCGGGCGGCTCGGTGTTCACCTTCGGGCTCAAGGGCGGCTACGAGGCGGGCGTGAAGCTGGTGGAAGGCGTCGAGCTGCTGAGCCACCTCGCCAATATCGGCGACACGCGCTCGCTCATCATCCATCCCCGCTCCACCACCCACCGCCAGCTTTCCGAAGAGCAGGCGGCCGCCGCCGGCGCCGGCGACGAGGTGGTCCGCCTCTCCGTCGGCCTCGAGACCGCATCCGACATCGTCGCCGACCTGGAGCAGGCGCTCGGCTGAGGGGGCCGCCAAGCCTGCGACAGGGCGGACGGGCGCTCCGCTGCGCGTCCTCCCCGCCCGGTGGGCGACTGCCCCTTTTCTCCCCTCCCGCCCGGCGGGAGGCTCCCGTGAAACCCCGCTCTCCCGCTGGGCGGGAGAGGCTGGGAGAGGGTCTCTCGGCGCAACGGGGCTTCGCCCACCGCTTCCGCTGGCGCGGAAGCGGGCCCCCACCCGACCTCCCCCGCAAGCGGGAGAGGGGAAGAGACGGCGGCGAACGTGCGTGGACAAACTCCCGCAGAAACCCCTCTCCCGCTGGGCGGGAGAGGTTGGGAGAGGGTCTCTCGGCGCGACGGATCTCTGCCGGGCTTCGCCCGCCGCTTCCGCTGGCGCGAAAGCGGGCCCCCACCCGACCTCCCCCGCAAGCCCCGGACCGCGATCCGGGGCAAGCGGGAGAGGAGTTTTCCGGCCGCAGTCGGCCTGGGTTCCAACCCACGACCGTCGGTAGGGCCGGGGTGGCGGAAAGGAACCCTCGCGGCATGTCATGAATTGTCATGTTTTGTCATGGGGGCCGCCGGAGATGTCATGTTTTGTCATGGTCCGCCGGGCCTCCGGCCCCATCGCCGTCCGTCCGTATCCCGCATGCCGTTCCTCCATCACGTTCCCCTCCGCTCCGTTCCGTTCGCCCCGCCGCCGGCCTGCCCGGCAGGCGGGACCCTTTTCCGCGCGTATCGCGGGCGCGCGCGGGCGGGCGTCAGCGCCGGCGCGGTTCGCGCGCCTGATTGCGCGCGCGGGGCGGCGGACGCACCCCTCCCGTCGGCTCCTCGGTGGTTTTCAAAAATGGCGCCGCGCAGCACCGGGGAAGCGGCTCCGGATGCCTCTTCCCTCAGGAACAGCATACCACACTCTGGCATATATCAAGATCAAATGAGGAACAATTTTCAAAAATGCCAGAAATTTTTCATGACTGGAGGAGCGAGAGCGGCCTCCCGTCCCCGGCCTGCGCCGGGATGGAGGCCGGCGCGGCGGAGCCCCGCTCAGGCTGCTTCCGGGCCGTTCCCGCTCAAACTCGCTCTTGGACCGTTGCGCCCCTCCCTTTCTCAATCACCCTCTTGAACAAATCCTCATAGACGGGAACCAAGCGCTCTGCGGAAAAGTCGTCGGCGCGCCGTTCGAGTTCCGCCGTGGAAACCGCGCCGCCTTCCAAACTCCCGACAATCGCCGCGGCCAGCGCCTCCGCATCGCCGACCGGCACCAGCGGACCCCACCGGCCTCCTTCGAGTATCTCCGCCGGTCCGTACGGCGCATCGGTGCTGACAACCGGGGTGCCGCAGGCCATCGCCTCGATGAGGACATTCGCCAAGCCTTCGTATCTCGACGACAACACATGCACCGCAGCACGCCGCATGTAGCTGAACGGGTTCTCGACAAACCCCAGAAATGCAATGTCCTCTCCTACTCCCATTTCTCCGGCCATGGATGTAATGCGATTGCGGTAATCGGCAGACAGATTGCCAAGGATTGCAAGACGCGCGTTCGCTTCCCGGAGAACAAGGGAAAATGCCGAAACAAGTGTACGCCAGTCTTTTTGATTTCCCTCGGAAAGCACGCTTGTAATAATCGGAACGCTTGAATCCCGGAACCAAGGGTGCGGGACCTTTTGTTCGGACAGGCTTCGTATTTCCGATATAGAGACGGGATTGTAAATCACTTGCACTTTCTGCACATCGATACCTAAAGTTTCGATGACCGCCCTGGCCACGCCTTGAGAAACTGCCACCACTGTGTCAGCTCTGGCACCAATTGATCGCGCAATCTCCCTTCCCATTCCCTTGTAGCCGTCACCTATATCGACGTTGTTATGAATAGATACTATGATGGGAATGCAGGTCCGTGCCAATTCCGCGCCAAGTACCGCCGCACAATTGGCGGATGGTAGAGCAGAAAATAATAATCGAGGCTGCGCCTCCTGAATATAGCGAGCGACGGTAATGGCCGAGCGTATTTGGGATCCTTTAAAGCGAACCCCAGAGTAGATCCTTTGCAGGACTCGGCGAGCACCGACCGTAGCAAGAGGATTGACGGCAAGCGGGCGCGCCTCAATCCGGCGCTCGCGGCAGTGCGCGAGAAGGGTTGGGTCGGTGGTTCGTTTGCGCTTCCGGTAATACAACCGTATCCTGCCCGGTATCGCGCGCTTGTATTCACCGTTCAGACGCAGAAGAACGAGATCGACCGGATATCCCCGGCGAAGGAGAGCGCCCGCCAGCGTCAGCACCACCCTTTCGGCGCCGCCGCCTCCCAAATTGGGCAGCACTATACCGATGCGCGGCCACGATGGGACATGTTCGGAGCATGCCCGGTCGGCGAACTCCACAAGCACCTTCTCGGTTCGCCCGAATACCGCCCGGCTCTTGACGACCGCCTTGCGCGGGATCGCCATGCCATGCCACCTGAGGCGATGCCACCGGCGCGCAAGCCCGACGGGCTGCTGCGCCTTCTTCATCGCGTCGATATCCGAACCGAAATCGTCCGCCCGCTGACGTACAAGGCCCGGAAGAACCTGTACGGGGCGGAGCCTGCGCGCGAGCCGGGATACGCGGAGGTCGAACAGCACATGGTCTATCGGCATCGTCACGCCGCGGCACATCGTCAGGATGGCACGGGCGGCATCCCGGTTCACCATGTAGGCCGCGCTGCCCGCCGTCCACAACGCGATGGGCCGCAATTGCCGCCCCCGGTGGCGCGGGGCGCACTCACGGTCGAAAAAGAGTTCCTTCCGTCCGAAGGCTTCGAACTTCACCAGCCCGAAAGGCTCCGGCCACCAGTCCGGCGACCGGAGGAAATAAGGAAGGTCGCTCGCGGGTTCCGCGTCATCCTCCAGGATCAGGGCCGCCGGGTGGGAGGTGCCGAGGAAGGTTTCCAGCGCGAGGCAGTGGCTGAGCAGGTTGGCTTCCGACCCTCGCCCCATCTTGCCGGTCTGGAAATTGAGATTGACCCGCTCGCTCAATTCGCCGTCCGTTACCGTTGCGGCGTCCACGGCCGGCACCCGCTCGACCTCCAGGCCCAGCTTGACGAGACCGGCGGTCACGGCTCGGAGCCGGTCCGGGCGGCGGTCGAGATTGATGACGTAGACCGGCAGGCTCATCCGCCGCCCCTGACGTCGGCGAACTCCACCCGCAACCGCCGCCCGCCGCCGACGGCCCAGCGCGCCGTCTGGGCCAGCTTGCGAAGCGCGACCCCCAACCGGCGGACCCTGGCGCTGCCGGGACGGACGGACGGTCCCCGCCGTGCGGCGCGCGCGGTGGATTGGATGTCGGACCCGAACTCCTCGTGCCGTTGCCGGATCATGGTGGGCGCGACCAGGAGGGGCCGGAGTTTCCGCGCCGCCCGCGAGGCGCTTATGTCGAACAGGAAACGGTCTATCGATATATCGACATCGACGCACAGGCCCAATGCAGCCTCGGCGGACGAGCGGTCGATCAGGTATCCCGCCGAGCCCCCCGCAAAGCGGAGCAGCGGGTAGAGCCGGCGCCCCGTCGGCGTCCGGCCGCGCTCGGGACCGAGCCAGCGCTTCTTGGCTCCGGCCGCCTCCAGCTTCATCAGCCCTGCGCCGTCCGGCCACCAGTCGGCGGGATCGAGCACCGCCACGATATCGGCGGCGAAATGCGCATCGTCTTCGGCGACCAGCGCGGCCGGGTGGGACGAGGCGAGCAGCGCTTCCCACACCTTGCAGTGGCTGAGGATGTTCGCCTCCGATCCCCGACGCAGCGACTGGAACGGCCTGTCGAGCGCCACCCGCTTCCGGAGTTCCCGGTCCGACACGGTCCCGGCGTCTATCGCCGCGACCCGCTCGGGCGTAAGGCCCAGCCGGCCCAGGTTTTCCACCGCCGCCTCCCACCGGTCCGGGCGGCGGTCGAGATTGACCACGTAGATCGGCAGGGTCACAGGCCGTCCCCGGCCTCGTTGTTGCGCACGGACGCCGATCCGGGCAGCCGTTCGGTCGCGGTGCGAAGCACAGCCATCGCCTCGTCGCAATGAGGATCGACCGCGCGGAAATCGGAGGGCCGTCCGAAGCCGGTAATATCGAACTCGCCGACGGGCCCCTGCGCATAGTGGCGCTTGTAATCCCGGAAGTCGGCCACGCCGCCGGGTTTGAGCCGGCGGCGAACCGCCCGGCGGAGCCGCCGGTAAAGAAAGCGCTCCTTGTAGAACTCCGCCGGGTTCTTGCGGCCGAATTCGCCGTTGGCAAGGTCTCCCGCTTTATCCAAGGAGGAACGGGGCATGAAGCAGAGATGAAGGCAACGGAACGACGCCTCGTCCCATGTCTTCCGCTTCCAAAGATGGAGCGCGGTTCCACCGAATCCGGGCTTGAAGACCACCTCACCGCCATGCAGGCGCTCGTTCCCGCCCCGCCAGCTTTCGATGGCGCGGAAATTGAACAGCCTGCATTCCCCGGCGGCGTGGGCATAGCCGGAAACAACGCCTTCCTCGCTGCGAAGACCCACGACGTTGACCATGTGTCCGGTCACCCGCCAGTAGCGGTCGTAGCATCCCGCCAGAAAGCGCTGCCGCATTGCCGCCAGCCCGGCCGGGTCGTGAATTTCATCGCCGTCGAGGGAGAATATCCATGTCGGCGTGCCGGCCAGCGGCTCCAGATATTTGTGCGTGCGGCGCGCGTTGCGGACATCCATGATCTCGACATGGGGATGCACTTCGGCGACGGCCTCGACGATGCGCCGCGTCCGGTCCTGGGAGCGGTTGTCCATGACGATGATGCGGTCGCAGAAGGACGCCGCGTTCATCAGCGCCCAAGCCGCGAAATACTCCTCGTTCCGAAGCAGGCTCACGCCGACGATGCGCACATTCCTTCCCAACAGCCGCGCCTCGCTTGCCGCTGCCTTGTCAGCCTTCGAAGGCGATGAAGACGGGCAGCATTAGCCAGCCTCGGCAATGTTCCGGTCCGACTCTTCGCCGGAGCGGTAACCGACCCCGGTCCGCTCCGACCTGCCCCTCGCCGTGGCCTTTATCCATGCCGTCCTGAGCGCCAGGCGGGTCATGCAGCCGGGCTTCCAGAGCTTCCGTCCGTCGATCCGGCTCGTTCCCGTGTCCGAGCCGAACGCCTCGTAAGGCAGATGGCGGATTGCGCCCGGCGTCATCTGCAGCGGAGCGAGGCTGTGCGCGAGGTGCGAGTTGCCGAGATTGAACAGCAGATGGTCGATCGGCATCGGCGTCGCCGGGGCGGTCTCAAGCACCTCCAGGGCGGCGTCGTAGTCGATCAGATATCCGTATGCGCCCAGATGGTTGCCCATGATCGGCCTGAGGGCGCGGCCGCTCGGCGTGGCGCCGACGGCAGGCCCCAGCCATATCCGCCTGTCAGGCGCGATCGTGCTTTGCAGTTTCACCAGCCCGTGCTCGCCGGGCCACCACTCCAGCGACGCGATAAGCGCCGGGACTTCCTCGCCGACCTCGACATCGTCTTCGAGAACGAGCGCGGCGGGCGCTCCGCAATCGACCAGGGCCTGCATGGCCTTGTAATGGCTGCGCGCGCAGGCGACATGGCCCGCGCCCATCCTGAGAAGCGCCGGGTCGCCCGCAAGGCTCTCCTTGTCGACGGCGGCAATGCGCGTCGCCTCGATGCCGAGCCGGTCCATTTGCGCGGACATGGCCGCCCAGCGGTCCGGCCGCCGGTCGAGATTGATTACATAGACAGGCAGTTGGGCCATCCCCGCGCCTCGCTTCGACACAAAGGCCCGAAGCTGGCGTCGGGCCGTTGCAAGCAACACGCGGATGCGTACAGCCCCGCCTATTCGCCGGGCTTGGGTAGCTACTCCCTTGCCGGGTATCAGGCTGTTCTATTCAGCGGGCGGCCCGACAGAGCGGGTGTCCGCGTATTGCTTGCGGGAAGCAGTCTGCGTTTTCAGAAAGCTCAATGCAAGGGCGGCATGGGCCGCGCGCTATGGCGGGCGGGGCCGGGATTTGGTATGGGCTGGGGGTTGGATTCGGGAGCCCCTCGCGCATGGCCGATTTCTTCCAGACGCCGCTGGCCGCGGCCGATCCCGACCTCTCCGCCGCCATCGGCGGGGAGCTGGCGCGGCAGCGCGACCGGATCGAGCTGATCGCATCCGAGAACATCGTCTCGCGTGCCGTGCTGGAGGCGCAGGGCTCGGTGCTGACCAACAAATATGCCGAGGGCTATCCGGGGCGGCGCTACTATGGCGGCTGCGAATGGGTGGACAAGGCGGAGCGGCTCGCCATCGACCGGGCGAAGCGCCTCTTCGGCGCGGCGCATGTCAACGTCCAGCCGCATTCCGGCGCGCAGGCGAACCAGGCGGCCTTCATGGCGCTCTGCAAGCCGGGCGACACGGTGCTCGGCATGTCGCTCGCCGCCGGCGGGCACCTGACGCACGGCGCGGCGCCGAACCTCTCGGGCAAGTGGTTCGACGCGGTGCAATATGGCGTGCGCCGCCAGGACAGCCGGATCGACTTCGACGAGGTCGCGCGGCTGGCCGGTGAACGCCGGCCCGCGCTCATCATCGCGGGCGGTTCGGCCTATCCGCGCGAGATCGACTTCCGGCTCTTCCGCGAGATCGCCGACTCGTGCGGCGCGAAGTTCATGGTCGATATGGCGCATTTCGCCGGGCTGGTGGCGGCCGGCGTCCACCCGAGCCCGCTGCCCTGGGCCGACATCGTCACCACCACCACGCACAAGACGCTGCGCGGCCCCCGCGGCGGCATGATCCTCACCAATGACGAGGCGCTCGGCCGGCGGATCGATTCGGCCGTGTTCCCCGGCCTCCAGGGCGGCCCGCTAATGCACGCCATCGCCGCCAAGGCGGTCGCCTTCGGCGAGGCCCTCCAACCGGAGTTCCGGGACTATGCCGAGGCCGTGGTGGCGAACGCCCGTGCGCTTGCGGAGACGCTGCAGGAAGGCGGGCTGGAGATCGTCTCGGGCGGCACCGACACGCATCTCCTGCTGGTCGATCTGCGCCCGCTCGGCCTCACCGGCAATGTCGCCGAGGAGGCGCTGGACCGCGCGCACATCACCTGCAACAAGAACGGCATCCCGTTCGACCCGGAGAAGCCGACCGTCACCTCCGGCCTGCGCCTCGGCTCGCCCGCGGCGACCACCCGCGGGTTCGACGAGGAGGCGTTCCGGGAAGTGGGGCGGCTCATCCGCGAGGTGCTGGAGGGCGGCGAGGCGGCGGAGGCGCCGGTCGCGGAGAAGGTCGGGGCGCTGCTGGCGCGGTTCCCGATCTACGGGGCGCTCTGCGGGAGCTGACGCGATGCGATGCCCGTTCTGCGCCCATGAAGACACGCAGGTGAAGGACAGCCGGCCGACCGAGGACAACGCCGTCATCCGCCGCCGCCGCTCCTGCCCGGCCTGCAATGCGCGCTTCACCACCTTCGAGCGGGTGCATCTGCGCGACCTCACCATCGTCAAGTCCAGCGGCAGGCGCGAGGCGTTCGACCGCGAGAAGCTGAAGCGCTCGGTCGCGGTCGCGCTGCGCAAGCGGCCCGTGGACGGTGACCGGCTGGAGCGCATGATCTCCAGTCTGGTGCGCCAGCTCGAAGCCTCGGGACAGACCGAATTCCCTTCGGACCGGCTCGGCGAAATGGTGATGGAGATGCTCGCCGACCTCGACCAGGTCGCCTATGTGCGCTTCGCGTCCGTTTACCGGGACTTCCGGGAAGCGAAGGATTTCGAGGA
>JAJECZ010000549.1 GCA_022821735.1 Alphaproteobacteria bacterium
ATCTCGACGACGAAGACCGCGACGATGGCCTTGTCGAGCCAGCCGAGCCAGGGCGAGAGCGCCTCGTTTATCGTCGCCGAGGTCTCGAGGCCGAGCGTCACGGCGTTGACGACGATCAGCACCGTGACAAGCCGTTCCGTCTTCGGTGAGCACACAAACTCGTTCAAACGCCCGCGCCAAATCGCCATTGCCGCCTCCCTGACAGGACCGTCAGCCTGATAGTCAAGGCCGGCGGCCCGGCGCAAGCGGTTGCCCCGGCGGTCCGTTGCGGCTATCCGGCGCGCTCATGGCCGCCGTCCTGCCCGCCCTCATCGCGACGCTCGCGATGCAGGCCATCATCGTCATCGCCTCGCTCATCGTGCCGATCACGGTGCAGGAGAGCGCCGACGCGCTCGGCTTCGACCCGGCGCTCGTCGGCTACTACACAATGGTGATGTGGCTCGGCGGCATGGCCTCCACCCTCTATTCGGGGGGGTTGATACGCCGGTTCGGCGCGCTGCGCGTCTGCCAGGCGACGATGGCGCTCGCGGCGGCGGGCGCGCTGCTAACGGGTGTGGCGAGCGTCGCCGCCTTCGGGCTTGCAGGCGTCCTGATCGGCATGGCTTACGGGCCGGCCAACCCCGCCGGCTCCCACCTGCTCGCGCGGCTCTCCCCGGCGCATCTGCGCGGGCGGGTGTTCTCGGTCAAGCAGACCAGCGTGCCCGTCGGAGCCGCGATCGCGGGCCTGCTTGTGCCGGCGGTCGTGGACGCCTGGGGCTGGCAGGCTGCGGGCCCGGCGATTGCGCTGCTTTGCGTCCTGGCGATGGTCGCCGTCCAGCCCTGGCGCGCCGGCCTCGACAGCGACCGCGACTCCTCGGCTCGTCCACTAGCCGCAGGACCGCTCGCCACGGTCCGGCAGACCTGGATGCTGCCGGCCCTGCGCCGCACGGTGCTCGCCTCAGCGGTCTTCTCGATGGGCCAGTTCTGTTTCACGGCATTCTTCGTCGTCTTTGTCATACAGCGCGCCGGTTTCGACCTCGTCGAGGCAGGCTCGCTGTTTTCGGTCGGCTTCGTCGCCGGCATTGCGGCCCGCGTCGGCTGGGGATGGGTAGCGGATGCGACCTCAGGCCGCGCGACGCTGGCCGCGCTTGGCCTGGCGATGGCGGCAACCGCGCTGACCGCGACGGCGCTCGGCCCCGGCTGGCCCTGGCTCGCCGTCGCCGCGCTGTCGGCGGCGTTCGGCGCCACGGCCGTCGGCTGGAACGGCGTCTATCTGGCGGAGGTCGCGCGGCTCGCGCCCGGCGGCGATGTCGGCGCGGCGACCGGCGGGGCGATGTTCTTCACGCTCTCCGGCTCCGCCTTCGGTCCGGCGCTGTTCGGGGCCACCGCGGCAGCCTTCGGCTACGGCGCCGCATTCGTGCTGATGGCCGCCGCGACCGGGGCTGCGGGCCTGTGGATTGCCTTCGGAAAAAACCCTGCGCCGGAGGGCGCCTGAATTCCCTTGCGCGGCCCGGCAACCGGCGTATTTTGTCGCGCCTTGCCGCGCCTGGCGCCGCAATCCATCGCAAGCTTCGGGAGTACGCCTTTGGCCCAGACGTCTGCCGCCATTCCGGACGAGGCGGTGACCGCCCGCCTGTTTCCCCGCGAACAGCCCGCGGTCAAGGACTACTATGTCGAGCGGGACGGCCTGCGCTACGCCGGCACGCATCTGCTGGTGGACTTGTGGGGCGCGCGCGACCTGGACGATCCGGCCGCGATCGAACGCGCATTGCGCGCCTGCGCCAAGGCCTCGGGCGCGACGGTGCTTGGCGGCGACCTGCACCGCTTCCAGCCGAACGGCGTTTCCGGCGTGCTGCTGCTCGCGGAATCGCACATCTCGATCCACACCTGGCCCGAGCGCGGGTTCGCGGCGCTCGACCTGTTCATGTGCGGCGAGTGCGACCCCTATGCCGGCATCGAGGTGCTGAAGCGGGCCTTCGAGCCGGAGCGGATAACCCTGACGGAGCAAAAGCGGGGCATGATTCCGTGACCGCAGGGGGCTGGTTCGAGGAAGCCATCCACGCCCACGCGACCCAGAAGCTCGAAATCACGCAGGTCCTCTACAGTTCCGATACGGACCTGCAGAAGATCGTCATCTTCGAGAACCCGACCTTCGGGCGGGTGATGACGCTCGACGATGTGGTGCAGGTCACGGAGGGCGACGAGTTCATCTATCACGAGATGATGGCGCATGTGCCGATCCTGGCGCACGGTGCGGTTCGCGATGCGCTGATCGTCGGCGGCGGCGACGGCGGGCTTCTGGAAGAAGTGCTGAAGCACCCGGTGGAGCGCGCCACCATGGTGGAGATCGACCGGGGCGTGGTGGACCTCGCCCGGCAGTATCTGCCCTCGATCTGCAAGGGAGCGTTCGACGACCCCCGCACCGACCTCGTGATTGCCGACGGCGCGCGTTTCGTGGCCGGGGCGGACAGCCGCTACGACGTAATCCTGATCGATTCGACCGATCCCATCGGCCCCGGCGAGGTCCTGTTCCAGCGCGATTTCTACGCCGGCTGCAAGCGCTGCCTCAAGCCGGGCGGCATACTGGTGACACAGAACGGCGTGGCCTTCGTGCAGGGCGAGGAACTCACTTCGACCTGGCGGCATTTCAGGGCGCTGTTCGCCGACCCGGCGGCCTATGCGGTCGCGGTGCCGACCTATATCTGGGGCTTCATGGCGCTCGGCTGGGCCAGCGACGAACCGGACTATCGCCGGAGGCCGCTGGAGACGATCCGGGAGCGTTATGCCGCGGCCGGCCTGGACACGCGCTATTACAATCCGGAAATCCATCTCGGCGCGTTCGCGCTGCCGACCTACATGAAGGAGCTGATGCAGTGACCGCCGGCGCCGGAACAATGCCGATAGAAGTCGTCCCGACGGGCTTTGCGCTCGGCGCCGAGATACGCGGCATAGACGTGCGCAGCGAGCCGTCGCCGGAGGCGGGCGAAGCGCTGCGCGAGGCCTGGAAACAGCATCTCGTGCTGCTGTTCCGCGGCCAGACGGGCCTGAGCGACGAGGAGCTGATCGCCTTCACCCGCGTCTTCGGGCCGCTGCAGGAGGCGCCCAACAGCGAGGTGACGGCCGGTTTCGGCTCGTTCAGCGACGTGCCCCCGGAAGTGACGATCATCTCCAATATCGAGGTGGACGGCCGGCAGATCGGCGCGCTCGGCGCGGGCGAGGCGGACTGGCACACCGACATGTCGTTCATCAAAGAGCCGCCCGCCGGCTCCTGCCTCTACGCCATCGAGATACCGCCCGCAGGAGGCAATACATGCTTCACAAACATGCACCGCGCCCTCGACACGCTTGACAGCGAAACCGCAGACGCGGTGAAGGACGCCCGGTGCGTCCACGACGAATCGCTGACCTCGACCGGCGCGCAACGGCAGGGCGTGCCTGCGGTCACCGATGTGCGCGAGACGCCGGGCGCACGCCATCCGGTGCTGCGCACCCACCCCGACACCGGGCGCAAGGCGCTGTTCCTCGGCCGGCGACGCAATGCCTGGCTGGTCGGCTTCGAGATCGGGGAAAGCGAGCGCCTGCTCGACCGCCTCTGGACGCATGCGGCCGACGAGAGCCATGTCTGGGAACACCGCTGGCGCGAGGGCGACATCGTGCTCTGGGACAACCGCGCCGTCATGCACCGCCGGGACCCGTTCGACCCTGCGACACGCCGCCTGATGCACCGCACCCAGGTCAAGGGCGGCCGGCCCTACTGAGCGCCGCCCCGCCCGGCCGGTTGCGGCCGGGACATACCCGGCCCAAGGCCATCCGGAAACAGGAAGCAAAGCCGGCTGCACTTCGCCTTGCGCGCGGGCGGCGGCGGGCCTAAGAGGGACCGCCATGCAGATCTATCTGCCGGTTGCCGAACTTTCGGTCGATGTCTTTCTGTTGCTGGGGATGGGCGCCGGAGTCGGCGTTTTGTCCGGCCTGTTCGGGGTCGGCGGCGGCTTCCTGATGACGCCGCTGCTGATTTTCATCGGTATTCCGCCGCCGGTCGCGGTGGCGAGCGAGGCGAACCAGCTCGTCGCCACCTCCGTTTCCGGTGTGCTGGCCCATTGGCGGCGCGGCGCGGTCGATTTCAAGATGGGCCTCGTTCTGCTGTCGGGCGGCGTGCTGGGCTCGGCGCTTGGCGTCTGGCAGTTCAAGCTGCTGCGCGGCATCGGCCAGATCGATCTGGCGATCTCGCTCTGCTACGTGGTGTTCCTGGGCATCGTCGGCGCGCTGATGATGGCGGAGAGCCTGCGCGCGCTGCTGCGCAAGCAGAGGGGCGTGGCGCGGCGAGGCAAGCTGCACCGCCACACCTGGATCCACGGCCTGCCGCTCAAGATGCGGTTCCAGAAGTCGCGCCTCTATATCAGCGCCGTGATGCCGTTCCTGATCGGGCTGCTGGTCGGCTTGCTGGCGGCGATCATGGGCGTGGGCGGCGGCTTCATCATGGTGCCGGCGATGATCTACCTGCTCGGCATGCCGACCGCCATGGTGGCCGGCACCTCGCTGTTCCAGATCCTGTTCGTCGTCTCGACCGTGACCCTGCTGCAGTCGGCTGCCAACCAGACCGTGGATGTCATTCTTGCGTTGCTGCTGCTCGCCGGTTCGGTGGTCGGGGTGCAGGTCGGCTCCCGTCTCGGCGCCAGGCTGCCGAGCGAGCAATTCCGCGTGCTGCTGGCGGGCCTGGTGCTGGCGGTCTGCCTCAAGCTGCTCTTCGACCTGGTGACGCGGCCAGACGACCTGTTTTCACTCCACACGGGCCTGCTTTGATGCGCGCGCTCGCCGCCGCCCTGCTGCTCATCGCCGCCGCGCCGGCGTCGGCGGACCAGTTCGTGGTGGATGTCTCCGAGCGGACGGTCGCCATCACCGCCGGGTTCACCGGAGCCGAACTCGTCGTCTTCGGGACGGCGGCGGAAGAGCAGGGATCGACCGCCGAAGAGCACGGCGTGATCGTGGTGATACGCGGGCCGGAACAGCCGACCATGGTTCGCCGCAAGGAACGCAATTTCGGGGTCTGGGCCAATCATGGCGGCGTGGCCTTTCCCGAGGTCCCCGCCTTCGTGTGGGTTGCCGCCAGTGAAGCCTTCGTCGAGAAGCCGCTGATGGAAGTCCTCGACAGGTACCGGATCGGACAGGACTTCCTGGCTCCGGTGCCCGCGGACGCCGAGGCCGAGGCGCTGGACACCTTCCAGGCGGCGCTGGTGCGGCGCAAGCAGGCAAACGGCCTCTACTCGGCCGCGTTCGGGCATGTCGAGTTTCTGGGCGAACACCTCTTCCGCACGCGCGTCGCCTTTCCGGCCAATGTTCCGGTAGGCAGCTATCGCATCGAAGTCTTCGAGGTGCGCGGCGCCAATGTGGTCAACGCAACGGCCAGCGCGCTGCACATCCGCAAGGCCGGGCTCGAAGCAGCTGTTTTCCGTTTCGCGCACGATTTCCCGATCCTGCACGGTCTCGTTGCCATCCTCGTGGCCTTGATGGCAGGATGGCTCGCTGGCGCCGTCGCGCGGAGAACCTGACTCCTTGACCGAGCTTCCTTCCCCTTCGACGCGGACCCTGCTCTGCGTCGTCGACGAGAGCGACGAACTGCCGGTGGCGCTGACCTTTGCGGCGCTTCGCTCCCGGCGCACGGGCAGCCATGTCGGCCTGCTCTACGTCATCGACACGCCGGCGGACTTCCAGCACTGGTCCGCCGTCGGCGAGCTGATGCGCGAGGAAGCGCGCGAACACGCCGAGACGGTCATCCTGCAGGCGGCTGCTCAGGTCCAGCGCCTGTCCGGCAGGGTGCCTTCGCTGGCGATCCGGGAAGGCGACAAGGTGGACGAGACGATCCAGGCCTGTGCGGAAGACCCGTCGGTCGCCTTCCTGATCCTCGCCTCCGACACGGGCCCCAAGGGCCCGGGGCCGCTGATCTCGTCGCTCACCGGCAAGTCGGTCGGCCGGCTTCAGGTGCCGGTGGTCATCCTGCCCGGCAATCTCTCCGAAGACGAAATAACCCGTTTCGCCTGACGGAGCCGGGAGCGCGCCGCGCCATCCTTGACAACCCAACGCGCTAATTGGATGTATCGTTCCCGGGGGCGGATCGATATTGTCGCTCGGGGCGTTTAACGGAACAGGCTGAAATTGGGGCTATCGCGTGTTCACCAGTAATCCCTTCGCCGCGCTTTCGGAGTCCATCGACCCCGGTGTCATGCAAACGTACGTGGTCGTCATGATCGTCCTGGTCGTGGGGGGCACCCTGTTCGACATCTGGCACAAGGGCAGCGCCGCCTATTTCTTCCGCAGCTGGCGGAAAACGCAGGACAGGGGGACACGCCGCGTCGGCAGCGCGGAAATGTCGGCGCTTGCGGTCCGGACCGCCCTGGCGGAGGGCCTGACCTCCGCCGAGTTCGGCCCGGGGCGCCGCCGGACGGCACACCTGCTGACGATGTACGGCTTCCTGGCATACATCATCACCACCGTCGTCATGGTGTTCTGGTTCCCGACGCCCGCCACGCCGACTCCCGCCATACTGCCGCAGCTGTGGGTCATCGGGGCCTTGCTGGTCTGCGTCGGCGGCTACTGGTTCTGGTTCTTCATCCGGGTCGATGTGGCAGCCGAGGGCCACACACCGTTCCGGGTGGTGCGCGCCGACCTGTTCATCCTCTCGCTCCTGGCCAGCACGACGCTGGGGCTCATCTGGGCCGGCCTGCAGGCGATGGAGAGCTCGTGGACGACCGTGTTCCTGGGCCTCTACCTCATCGCCACGACGGTGCTGTTCGGGTCCGTTCCATGGTCCAAGTTCTCGCACATGTTCTACAAGCCCGCAGCGGCTCTGGAGAAACGGGTGTCCGAGGCGACCGGTTCGAGGCGCAACCTTCCGGCTCCCGCGGACAAGCCGGAAATGTTCGGCAGTGCGCGCGAAAGGCCCCGCCACTACTGATCGGCCCATATCGGTCGTTAATGGAGGAGATAACGGAACCCGATGCCGACATTCGTCTATATGACCAGTTGCGACGGCTGCGGATATTGCGTGGATATCTGCCCGTCCGACATCATGCACATCGATAGCACCACCCGGCGCGCCTACAATATCGAGCCCAACATGTGCTGGGAGTGCTACTCCTGCGTGAAGGCGTGCCCGCAGCATGCCATCGACTGCCGCGGCTACGCGGACTTCGCCCCCCTGGGCCACAGCGTCCGGGTGCTGAGGGAAGAAGAGAAAGGCGCGATTTCCTGGAAGATCAAGTTCCGGGACGGCCAGGAAAAGGACTTCGTTTCCCCGATCCGGACCGAGCCCTGGGGATCGATCAAGCCGCCGGCCGACTACGAGGCGCCCACCCCCGAAGCGATGAAATCCCAGCAACTCGCGCACGAGCCGGACGCGCTCCACATCGAGGCGCTGCCCACCTTGACGCCAGGTCGAACCAGTGAGGGAGGCCACTAGTGAGTTTGTTCGCTCGCCGGAAGACGGTTTTCGTAGACGCCGATGTCCTGATCGTCGGCGGCGGCATGGCCGGCTGCGGCGCGACGTACGAGGCCGGGTATTGGGGACGCGACCTGAAGGTGGTCTGCGTCGAGAAGGCGAACATCGAGCGCAGCGGCGCCGTCGCCCAGGGTCTGTATGCGATCAACTGCTACATGGGCATGCAGTGGAACGAGAACCAGCCCGAGGATCATGTCCGCTACGCCCGGAACGATCTCATGGGCCTGGTGCGGGAGGATCTGGGCTTCGACATCGCCCGGCATGTCGACTCCACGGTGCACAAATTCGAGGAATGGGGCCTTCCCATCATGAAGGACCCGGAAACCGGGCGCTATCTGCGCGAAGGCAAATGGCAGATCATGATCCACGGCGAGAGCTACAAGCCCATCGTCGCCGAGGCCGCCCGCAAGGCCGCCACCGAAGTCTATAACCGGATCATGGTGACCCACCTGCTGATGGACTCCACGAAGCCCAACCGCGTCGCCGGCGCCGTCGGGTTCAATGTCCGCAGCGGGGATTTCTACGTCTTCCGCGCCAAGGCGGTCATCGTGTCCGCCGGCGGCGCGTCGCACATCTTCAAGCCCCGGGCAGTGGGTGAAGGCATGGGGCGGACCTGGTACGCCCCGTGGAGCAGCGCGTCGGCCTATGCGCTGCCGATTCTCGCCGGCGCCAAGATGACCCAGATGGAAAACCGGGTCGTCCTCACCCGCTTCAAGGACGGCTACGGTCCGGTCGGCGCCTATTTCCTCCACCTCAAGACGTACACCGAGAACGCCTACGGGGAGGAATACGAGTCGAAATGGTACGACCACACCAAGGAGCTGGTCGGGGACTATATCGACCGGCATCCGGTGCCCACCTGCCTGCGCAACCACGCCTTCCTGGAGGAGGTCAAGGCAGGCGGGGGTCCGATCCGGATGGTGACGAAGGAAGCCTTCGCCGATCCCCATCTGGAGCAGGTCGGCTGGGAGAACTTTCTCGGCATGACGATCGGACAGGCGGTCGTCTGGGCGTCCCAGAACATCGATCCCAAGCACACCAATCCGGAGCTGACCACATCCGAGCCCTACGTCATGGGCTCGCATGCCACCTGCTCCGGCGCCTGGGCGAGCGGTCCGGAAGACTGCGCGCCGGCGGACTACCAGTGGGGATACAACCGGATGATGTCCGTCGAGGGGCTGTTCGGCGCCGGCGACACTATCGGCGGCACCGCCCACAAGTTCTCTTCCGGGTCCTTCACGGAGGGCCGGATCGCCGGAAAGGCGGCGGTCAGCTACGTCAACGACCTGAAGGGTGACCGGCCCCAGGTAAGCGAGCAGGAGTACGAGGACCTCAAGAGGACCGTCTTCCAGCCTCTGGAAACTTACCGGGTCGGCCGCAACGAGATCGTCGCGGGCACGGTCTCGCCGAGCTACATCCTGCCGATTCACGGTCTCCAGCGTCTCGAGAAGATCATGGACGAGTATGTCGGCGGCATCAGTTCGAATTACGTTACGAACGAGCCCATGCTCACCCGCGGGCTGGAGCTGCTGGCCATGCTGAAGGAAGACCTCGGCAGCCTCGGGGCCGAAGACCTTCACCAGCTTCAGCGGACGTGGGAGCTTCACCACCGGGTCCTGGCCTCGGAGTCCGTCACCCATCACACGATGTTCAGGACGGAAACGCGGTGGCCGGGATATTACTACCGGGCCGATCATCCGAAGCTGGACGACGCCGATTGGCATTGCTTCACCCTGTCTCGTTACGATCGGGAATCCGGGGAATGGGCTATGGAGAAGGCCCCCGTTCACCACATTGTCGACTAGGCCCGGCTTCGTGCCACGGTAACGTTTCGTGTCGACCCTGATCGCCCCGCACGGCAACGCCGCCCTGAAGCCCCTGCTGCTGCCCGAGGAGGAGCGGGGCGAGGGCCTGAAGCGGGCGCGCGCCCTGAAGAAGCTGCCGCTCTCGAGCCGCGAGGTCTCGGACCTGTTCATGCTCGCCATGGGCGCCTACACGCCGCTCGAGGGTTTCATGGGCGCGGCCGACTGGCGCGGCTCCTGCCTGGACATGCGCCTGGAAAACGGGCTCTTCTGGCCGCTGCCCATCACCCTTTCCTGCGGCGAAGACTTCGCCGTCGCCGTCGGCGACGAAGTGGCGCTGACGGACGAGGGAGGCGAGATCCTTGGCGTTCTCGCCGTTACAGAGAAATACGCCATCGACAAGACCCTCGAGTGCCAAGAGGTCTATCGCACTGCCGACGAGGCCCATCCGGGCGTCGCCAAGGTGATGGCGCAGGGCTCCGTCAACCTGGCGGGCCCGGTGTCGGTGTTTTCCGAGGGCCACTTTCCCGAGACCTATCGGGGGCTTTACCTGCGCCCCGCCGAAACCCGGGCGCTGTTCGCCGAAAAGGGCTGGTCCACGGTCGCCGCCTTCCAGACCCGCAACCCCATGCACCGCAGCCACGAGTTTCTCGCCAAGGTCGCCATCGAGGTGTGCGACGGGCTGCTCATTCACCAGGTCCTGGGCGCGCTCAAGGAGGGCGACATTCCGGCCGATGTCCGGGTCCGCGCCATCGACTGGCTGGTCGCCAACCACTTTGCGCAAGGCAAGGTGGTCCAGGCCGGCTATCCCATAGAGATGCGCTATGCCGGCCCCCGGGAGGCGTTGTTGCACGCGCTGTTCCGCCAGAATTTCGGCTGCTCGCACCTGGTGGTGGGGCGGGACCATGCCGGGCTCGGCGGCCATTACGGACCCTATGACGCACACCGCATATTCGACGAGATCGACGCAGACAGCCTCGCCATCCGGCCGCTGAAGATCGACGACACGTTCCATTGCTTCGACTGCGGGGGCATGGCGACGGGTAATGTGTGCTTCGCCGCCGACGACGGGACGAACCCGCCGGGCGAGGAGGAACGTTATCGCATGGTGGCGGCGGTGGCGACGGGCAATGCCGCAGGCCGGCCCTGTCCCGAAGGCGACGGCGGAAAGCTCCGCATCTCGGGCACCCGGCTGCGCGAGATGTTCGCCGGCGGCGAGGCGATCCCGCCCGAATACAGCCGCGGCGGAGTGGCCGCCATCCTCCAGGCCTATTACGACGGCGCTGCTTGATTTCGCGGCGGTTCCGGTCCATCTAGGCAGTGCTATTGGGCCGGAGGACGCAGCCGATGTTCATTCAGACCGAACAGACCCCCAACCCCGCAACGCTGAAATTCATTCCCGGCGTGCAGGTGATGGCACGCGGCACGGCCGATTTCCCGTCTCCGGAGGGGGCGGAACGCTCGCCGCTGGCCCAGGCGCTGTTCGACGTGCCGGGGGTCCGGGCGGTGTTTTTCGGCAGCGATTTCGTGACCGTAAGCAAGGACGATGCCCGCGACTGGCAGACGCTGAAGCCGATGATCCTCGGCGCGATCATGGACCACTTCATGGCAGGCCGTCCCGTCATTCTGGCCGGAGACGAGAGCGACGCCGACGACGGCGCGGAAGACAGCGAGGTCGTCTCGCAGATCAAGGAACTGCTGGAGACGCGGGTCCGCCCGGCGGTGGCGCAGGACGGCGGCGACATCGTCTTTCGCGCGTTCGAGGACGGTGTCGTCTATCTGAGCATGCAGGGCGCCTGCGCCGGCTGCCCGAGCTCGACAGCGACCCTGAAGATGGGCGTCGAGAACATGCTGCGCCACTACATCCCGGAAGTCGAAGCGGTTTATCCCGTCCCCTGAGGACGCTCAGGGCGGGGACCCGCCGGACGACCCCGCGCATCCCATGGTCGAACTCGCGCTCGATTGCGCGGCCAACGCCTGTTCCGTTGCCGTCGCACGGGGCGGAAAGCTGCTCGCCAGCCATTGGAGGAAGATAGAGCGCGGCCACGCGGAGGCGGCGCCGGTCATGCTGGAACGCGCCATGACGGATGCCGGCGCGGCCTTCCCCGACATTTCACGAATTATCGTCACGCGCGGCCCCGGCTCCTTCACCGGCATCCGCATAGCGCTGGCGGCGGCACGCGGTCTGGCGCTCGTCACCGGAGCCGGGATTGCGGCCGTGCCCACCTTCGAGGCGCTGCGCCCGGCGGCGGCGCCGGACGGCCGGCTGTTCGCCGTGCTGGATACCAAACGCGGCAGCCTCTACGCCGCCGACCTTTCCGGCGCCGTCGAGCCGTTCGTCACGACGGCGGAGGCCCTGCTCGCCAAGGCGCCATTCGCCGTCACCGGCGATGCGGCTGCGGATTTGGCGGCGCTCGCGCCGAGGTCGATCCGGGCACTCGCGCCTGCATTGCCCGACGCCGCCCGGCTTTTCGGCAGGACGTTGCCAGTCGGTCCGGTCTCGCCGCTCTACCTCACCCCGCCGCATACGGGGCCCGTCACGCGGTGATCGCGGCCGACCCCTCACACGCCGGAATTCTCGCGGCCATCCACAGCGCCGCCATGCCGGAGGACGCCTGGTCGGCGGAAGCATGGCGCAGTCTGGTCGCAACTCCGGGCGGGCGCACCCGCATCGCAATGGACGGAGCCGAACCCGTCGGCTTCCTGCATCTGCGCTGCGCCGGCGGCGAGGCGGAAGTGGTGATGATCGCGACCCACCCCTCCGCGCAGCGGCGGGGCATTGCGACCGCGCTGCTCGAAGACGCGCTCGCCGCCCTCGACGGCGTGACACTGTTCCTCGAAGTGGCCGAACGCAATCATGCCGCCCGCGCGCTCTATGCGAGGTTCGGCTTCGAGCCGGTCGGACGCCGGCCCGGATATTACCGCACCCCCTCGCGCCGGGAGGACGCTCTTGTCCTCCGGCTCGGGATAAATCCGGGTCAGCGCCGGTAGTCGTCCATACCCGCGCGCTCGAGCTGGCGCAGCAGGGCCGGCCATTCCTTGCCGACCTCGATGAAGCCGCCGCGGCCGTACATCGACTTGCCCGTCGCGATGGTCTTTTCCTGGGTCGCCGGCGTGATTTCGCGGAGCGCCGCGCCGCCGGACTGGGCGTCGATCTGGTGGCGGCAGGCGGTCTCGATCCGGTACATCCACACGAACGCCTCGCCCATCGTCTCGCCGACCGTCAGCAGGCCGTGGTTGCGCAGCATCAGGATCCGCCGGTCCCCGAGGTCGCGCACGATCCGCGGCCGTTCGTCCGCATCCGTCGCCGTGCCCTCGAAGTCGTGGTAGCCGAGCCAGCCCATGACGGTGAGCGCCTTCTGGCTGGCAGGCAGCAGGCCATGATCCTGCATGGCGACGGCGACGCCGTATCGCGAGTGGGTGTGCATGATGAAATGCAGGTGCGGCATGGCCGTGTGGATCGCGCCGTGGATAACGAAGCCGGCGAGATTGGCGCCGTGGCCCGTCTCGCTCTGCACATTGCCCTCCCGGTCCACCACGATCAGCGAAGAGGCCGTGATCTCTTCGAAGAACATGCCGAAGGGGTTCAGCAGGAAGGAATCGTCCGTGCCCGGAAGACGCGCCGAAATGTGGGTGTTGTTGAGGTCGGTCCAGCCGTAGAGCGCGCACAGCCTGTAGGCCGCGGCAAGGTCGCACCGCGCTTCCCATTCCTCCGCGCTCATGCCGACGGGCCTTCCGTCCGCGAACGTATCCATATCCGCCGCCTCCTCGTCAGGGTCGGCGGAGCATACCCCCTGCCTCGCCTGTTCGGCAAAGCGGGGAGCGGCTTCGCTTACAGGCGGCGCAGGCGGCTGTCGATATCCGTCCAGTCGATGTAGAAGCCGCGCAGCCAGCGCTCCCCCGTCGACGGATCGAAGGCGTCGCGTCCATGCAGCACGCGGCGGTTGTCGAACGCGATCATGGAACCCGTCTCGAGCTGCATGTGGATCGTGAGTTCCGGGCGGCGGGTGATCGTCATGAACCGCCGCCAGGCGGCGTAGTAGGCGCGCGTTTCCGCCGGGTCGGCATCGAGCCGCATCTCGTCCGCCGTCGCCGGGCTGAGCGCCACCTCCGCCAGCCGGCCCTCGCGGTCCAGGGTCAGCGCCGGGCGGCTCCGGCGGATGTCAGCGGCATCGTCGATGAAGCGGAACGGCACCGGCCGCCGGGCCAGCAGGTCGAAATCCGCCGGGGCCTCCTCGCGCAGGATTTCCGCGGCTAGAAACCCGTCCACGAACAGGCTTGCACCGCCTTCCGCCGCATTGCGCACGCAATGCAGGCACTGGACGCCGGGCGGGGTCTCGAAGTAGGGCAGGTCGGTGTGCGGCGGCAGCGCATAGGCCGTGTAGGCGAGGCTGTTCGGGTTCGGCCGGGTATGGACCTCGAAGATGCGCCCGAAATAGGTCTCCTGGATGGGGCCTATGCGCGCACCGAAGGCCGGCCCCCCCTCCGGATCCTCGCCCAGCCCGTCCACCAGCGCCAGGCCGCAGCGCTTCAGGTCGGTCAGGAACGCCTTGAGGTCGCCGTCTGCCCTGTGGCGCGGAAATCTTTCGGCGAGGGATGCGTCCCAGAGCTCGGGAAGGATTGCGGCCGGATCGGCAGGTTCAGGGGCGTCCGGCCGTCTGGCCTCCAGCCAGGACATCGGCACATGGCTGGCCCCCTCGCTGTCGGGCCAGCGAACCACCAGCATATCGCCGCTGAGTTCGACATCGTCGGGCCGAATGTCCGGCGCGACGCCGGCGAGATCGAACCGCCGCTCGTGCGTGACCGGATCGAACGCGCCCGGTTCGTTGACGCGCATCCATATCCAGGGAAAGCGCGTCGTGTCGCCGCCGGGCCAGCGGACCTCGAGGTCCAGT
>JAJECZ010000026.1 GCA_022821735.1 Alphaproteobacteria bacterium
CGCCCTCCGCACCATGCGGGTCAAGGAATGGCAGGGTTCGGTGGTCTTCCTGCACGAGGTCGCGCCCGGCGCGGCGGACCGCTCCTACGGCATCCATGTCGCGCGCCTTGCGGGCCTGCCGCGCGCCGTGGTGGAGCGGGCGGAGGAGGTGCTGCGCCTGCTGGAGACCGGCGAGCAGGGCGGCGCCATTGCCCGCCTCGCCGACGACCTGCCGCTGTTCGCCGCCGCCCGCAACCCGGAAGCCGAACCGGAGCCGTCCGAGGCCGAAAGGGCGCTCGCCGCCCTCGACCCCGATGCGCTGAGCCCGAGGGAGGCGCTGGAAAGGCTCTACGAACTGAAGCGGCTTCTGGGCTGAGGGGCGATCCGTTGACCGACAGGAAACTCTGGATCCGCAACGCAGACATCGTCGTCACGATGGACGGGGACCGCAGCGAGCCGGCCAACGCCGACATTCTCGTGGAAGGCGGATGCATCCGCAGCGTGGGCGCGGGCGGCCCGGAAGACCCTTCCAACTGGGAGGTCATCGACGCCGCCGGCTGCGTGGTGACGCCGGCGCTCGTCAATACCCACCACCATCTCTACCAGACGCTGACGCGCGCGGTGCCGGCAGGGCAGGACGCGCTGCTGTTCGGCTGGCTGAAGGCGCTCTATCCCGTCTGGGCGCGGATGAGGCCCGAGGACATGTTCGTCTCCGCGCAACTCGGCCTGGCCGAGCTTGCGCTCTCCGGCTGCGGGATGAGTTCGGACCACCTTTATATCTATCCCGACGGCGTGCGGCTGGAAGACACGATCGAGGCCGCCGCCACGGTAGGCCTGCGCTTCCATGCGACCCGCGGCGCGATGAGCGTCGGCGAAAGCGCCGGCGGCCTGCCGCCCGACAGCCTGGTGGAGCGCGAGGCCGATATCCTGGAGGACTGCATCCGGGTGATCGACGCCTTCCACGATCCGTCCGAAAGCGCGATGGTCCGCATCGGTGTCGCGCCCTGTTCGCCCTTCTCGGTGTCTCGCGAGCTCATGCGCGACGCCGCCCTGCTCGCCGCCGACAAGGGCGTGCGCCTGCACACGCACCTGGCCGAGAACGCCGAAGACGTCGCCTTCTCGCTCGAGGCTTTCGGCTGCCGGCCGGGCGACTATGCCGAACGGCTCGGCTGGGTCGGGGACCATGTCTGGCACGCGCACTGCACCGCGCTCGACGCCGGCGAAATCTCCCTTCTCGCCCGCACCGGCACCGGCGTGGCGCATTGCCCGTCCTCGAACTGCCGGCTGGGCTCCGGCATTGCGCCCGTCCGCGCGATGCGCGATGCCGGGGTCGCCGTCGGCCTCGGAGTGGACGGCTCGGCCAGCAACGACTCGGGAAGCCTGCTGCCCGAAGCCCGGCAGGCCCTGCTGCTCCAGCGGGTGCGGCACGGCGCGGCCGCCATGAGCGCGCGGGAGGCCCTCGAAATGGCGACGCTGGGCGGCGCGCGCATCCTCGGCCGCGCCGCGGAACTCGGCTCCATCGAAGCGGGCAAGCGGGCGGACCTCGCGATCTGGGACGTGTCGGGCCTCGCCGCCGCCGGCGCCTGGGACCCCGTCGCCGCGCTGGTCTTCTGCGGCCCCTTCCCGGTGCGCGACCTGCTGGTGGAGGGGCGGCCGGTCGTGCGGGACGGGGCGCTGACGACGGTCGATCCCGCCGCGGTCGCCGAAGCGGCCCGCCGCCGCGCCGCGCGCCTCATGGAGTAGCCCTACCGGGGCGGAAGCGCTAGGATGCTGTCGAGGACGGGCAGGAGGTAGCCCCGGAAGGCCTCCGGGTTCTCCGACATCGGGAAGTGGCCAACGCCCTTCATCACCTCGAAATGGGCGGCGCCGATCAGCTCGGCGAGCTCGCGTCCCATTTCCGGCGTCGCCGACACGTCGTAGTCGCCGCTCAGCAGGTAGATCGGGCAGTCCGAATCCGCCAGCGGCGCAGCCCCGCCGTTCCGGAGGTCGCCGTCCTCGAAATAGTAGTGCAGGTCGCCGGCGAAGATGCCCGGCCCGCCCTGCATGTAGTGCCACATGGTCTCCCACCGCTCGGCCGCCGGCGACTGGGGCGCGGTCATGCCCGCCATCGAGGCTCCCGCTGTCATGCCCGCGTGGATGTCCGGCCGGGCGAGCGCCATCTCCGGCTGGGAATCGCCCCGGCTCCGGTCCTCGGCATAGAGCGCCGATTGCAGCCCGATGGCCGCGCGGAAGCGGGACCCGTGCCTGAGCGCGAGATGCAGCACGGCCCGGCCGCCGATGGAGCAGCCCATCACGACGGGAGCTTCCAGTTCGAGCGCGTCCGTCACCGCCATGACCGTCTCCACATAGGAATCGGTGGTGAGCCGGTAAACCTCGGCCCCGAAACCGCTCGGCGGCGAGGACTTGCCGTGCCAGGGCAGGTCGAAGGCGATGACGCGGAACCGGTCCGTCACCGCGGAATCGTTCAGGACATGGCGGTACTGGCGCCCGTCGCTCCCGGCCGTGTGCAGGCAGAGAAGCGGCACGCCCTGGCCGGCCTCCTCGAAATAGACCCGGTGCGGCCGCCCGGCGATGGCGAGGCGGAGATAGCGCCCGGTGACGGGCTCGACGGCCGGGACGGCCGCAGCCGCTTCGGGCGCCGCGCCGTCCTCCAGAGGCGAGAACAGCATCTCCAGCAGCAGGAGGTGGCGGTAGAATTTCACCATGTCGCCCGTCACGGTGAGATGCCGGGCGCGGCGCATGGTGGCGAGCGTCTGGAAGCCCGGAGCCGGCTCGGCCTTGCGGAGTTCCGCCCAGGCGGCAGGCTCGGCGCTCAGCACGAGGTCGGTGGCGGCCGGGCCCGGCGGCGCGAAACGGACGCCCTGCCCGTCGATGGTCGCGACCGTCCTGTCATCGCCCGAACGCAGATCGAGCGTCAGCGGCCCGAAACCGCGCTGCAGGGCGATATGCGGGTTGGCGTCGGACCGTTCCCTCAGAAACTCGAACATAGGCTGCAATCCCTTCCGGTGCGGTCGAGGCGACCATAGCAGGTGCGGCGCGCCGGCAATATTGCTCCGGCATGAAAGTTAATTTTTCTTGTAGATGTTCGGCTCATGGTATAAGAAACTCCTATTCGATCCGCCGCTGCGGGAGGATGATGCCTGTGCCCGTTACCCTGCGCCAACTGCACTACTTCCAGGCCCTCGTCGAGCACGGCTCGTTCAGCCGGGCGGCCGAGAGCGTTTACGTGTCCCAACCCGCGCTTTCCCTGCAGATCCGCGAGCTTGAGGCTACCCTCGGCGGGCCGCTGGTGGAGCGGAAAAGCCGCGGCATCAACCTCACGCGGCTGGGCCGGGAGGCGCATGAGCAGACCCTGCGGATCCTGGACGAGACCAACTTCCTGGAGCTCATGGGCAAGCAGTTCGACGAGGGCCGGGCGCTGGTCACGATCGGGATCGTCTCGACACTGTCTCCCTACCTGCTGCCGGGCCTGCTGCAGCGCCTGCAGGTCACGTCGCCCCGCATCGAGCCGACCATCGTCGAGGCGACCGGAAACGACCTCGTGTCGGACCTGCACGCGGGCCGCCTCGATGCGGCGGTCCTGTCCCTGCCGCTCGGAATGATCGAGCTCCCGGAACGGGAGCTGTTCGAAGACCGGTTCCTGGTCGCAGGCCGCGCCGGCCCGGTGGACGCCGTCCGGTCGCATTCCGGCCGGCCCCGCCCCGAGGACCTGGCGCGGGCCGATGTCGGGCCGCTGCTTACCCTTGCCGACGGGCACTGCCTGGCCGACCAGGTGCTGGGGGCCTGCTCGATGTGGCGCCAGCAGGACGTCCACCGGGGCGCCGTATCGCTGGCGACGCTGTCGCGGCTGGTCGCCGGCGGCGAGGGCGTCACGCTGCTGCCGGAGTCCGCCGTGGCCTGCGAGAGCGCGCTGTCCCCCGGCCTCCGCTTCATGCGTTTCGCCCCGCCCGAGCCGTTGCGGCGGATCGGCCTGGTCCACCGCCTGGCGACGCACGGCCAACGCTGGATCGACCCGCTGGCCGAAGCGTTGTCGGATGCGGGCCGCGAATTGACCCGGCGCGCGGAGGAAATACCGGGAGCCGACCCTGCCGCCTCCCGAACCGGCTGACGGGCGCGCGGGCGCCCGATCACCCGGTGCCGCCGCGGGACTCTTGCGGGTCCTGCCGGTCTCGAACCGGCGGCCGTTCCCGGCGGACGGTCGATCTGGCGAATTTTTCGGGCCAGCCGTCCTCGGAAAGATCCGGTGCATCGTCGGGGTCCGAACCTTGTGTCCTTGAGCTTTCGTTCGCATTCATTCGCTGTCCTCACATTGACGATGCAGACGCCTCCGGGCCGCTCGCCTTCGCCATGAAGTCGAAATCGCAGCCGCGGTTCGCCTGGGTCACCGTGTCCAGATAGAGCTTGAGATAGCCGCGCTCCGCGCCCGCATGGGCCGGAGGACGCCACGCCGCCCGCCGGGCCGCGAGCTCCGCCTCGTCCACCAGCAGGTCGAGGCGGCGCGCCGGCGTGTCGAGGCGGATGCGGTCGCCGGTGCGGACGAGCGCGAGCGGCCCGCCGACCGCCGCTTCGGGGCAGCAGTGCAGCACGATGGTGCCGAAGGCGGTCCCCGACATGCGTGCGTCCGA
>JAJECZ010000258.1 GCA_022821735.1 Alphaproteobacteria bacterium
TGAATTTCGGCAATCCGCCGATGTTCCCGGAAAGCTGCGAGCTGGTCTGCGTGAACGGCAGCCATGAGGAACTGGAGCTGAACCGCGCCGCCGACCGGGTGCTGCTCAGCGATCCGGGCGCCTTCTTCGACAGCCTGATGACCTTGGCCCCGTTCGACGAGGCCTGGTTCGCGCTCAACCGCGCCAGGCGCGGCGAATGGGTGGAAAGGACGCTGGCGGACCTCGACGCCGACAACGAGGCGGGCGCGGCGAGCGGCGGGAAGATGCACCCGCTCCAGCTTGCCATCGACGTCAACCGCGCGCTTTCGGAAAAGGACTGGCTGGTCTTCGACGGCGGCAACACCCACTTCTGGTCGGAGATCGCCGTGAATGTCGCGGGATGGGAGGGGCAGAAGCTCGCCGGCGTCCTGCATCCGGGGTCCTATTCGCTGCTCGGCGTCGGCGTCTCGCTCGCGCTCTCGGCCAAGAACACCCATCCCGACAGCAATGTCGTGCTGATCAGCGGCGACGGCGCGTTCCTTTCGGGCGGGCTCAGCATCGAGGCGGCGTTCCAGGAGGACTGCCCGATCGTGGTGGTGATCGACAATAATGGCGGCCTCGACTGCATCTCCCAGCAGCAGGAGCGCCTGTTCGAGAGCGGCGGGCATTTCGCCACGGACTTCCGCGACATCCCGTTCCACGGCATCTTCGAGGGCATGGGCGGCCATGGCGAACTGGTGGAGACGCGCGAGCAGCTCGGCCCGGCGCTCCGGCGCGCGCTCGCGAGCGGCAGGCCGGCCTGCCTGAACGTCAAGGCGAAGGGGGTCATCAGCCCGATCGTGCTCGCCACCACCGACAGGCGCGACAAGGCGTCGATCGAGTAGCCGATGGCCACGCTCTCCACGCACGCGCTGAACTCGGTGGACGGCTCCCATGCGGGCGGCGTCCTCGTCACGCTCGCGCGGATCGAGGCCGACGGCCGGCGCACCGAACTGTTCCGGCAGGCGACCGACGAGGGCGGGCGGCTCCGGCGGGACATCGACCCGGCGGACCTCAGGCCCGGCGCCGTCTATGAGATGGTGCTGGATGCCGGGGCCTATTTCTCGGCCATGACACCGCCGCCGCACGGCCCCCGCTTCATGCGCGAAGCGGTCGTGCGCCTGGAGATGCCGGACCCGGAAGGGCGCTACCACATCCCCTTCATGCTCGCGCCGAACTCGCACTCGGTCTGGTATTCCGGCTGAATGCCGACGGGCGGCGGGAAGATATTTTCGTGTTACGTCTGAATCGAAAATAATGTCTGCGGCCGCTCTTACTGCCGCGTGCAGGGGCATTCATCCTTATTTTCATTTTTCGGTAATTGGAATAAGATATCCGAGCGCAATTTCCACTCCTGCCGAAAGGCGGCGGTATGGCCTTGCCGACGACCCGGCCCGAACGACGCCCGCACGGCCGCACCGTCGTCGGGCCGGACGGCGTCCGCGCGTTCCTGCCGGCCCCGCTGCCGCCGCCGCGCGCCTGGGACAACGCCCTGGTCGCCGCGCTCTCGGAGGCGGACCGGGCGGTGGGGCGCCTTGCCGGCGAGTGGCGGCGGTCGCCCAACGGACACCCGGCCGCCGCCCTGTTCCTGCGCCTCGAGGCGGTGCTGTCGGGCCGGATCGACGGCGCGCAGACGACGCTCGGGCAGTTGCTCGCCGCCGAGAACGGCGCGCCTGCCCCGACGGAGGATTTGCAGGATGCCGCCAACGGCGCCGCCGCCATGGAATGGGGGCTCGGGCACATGGAGAAGCATCCGCTCTCTCTCGGGTTCGTCCGGGAACTCCACGGACGCCTCTTGCGCGGCGACGGCGCGGCGCCCGGAGAATTCCGCCGCGTCCGGGACCGGACCGGCCCGCACGGCGGCGCCCCCGCGGAGGCGCTGGCGAAATGCCTCGACGCCTGGGAGCGCTTCCTCCGTGACGACACCCTGCCGCCGCTGGTCCATGCCGCCCTCGCCCATGCCCAGTTCGACGCCATCCGCCCCTTCCCCGACGGGAACGGGCGCATCGGCCGGCTTCTCACCGCCCTGCTGCTGGCGGAACGCCGGGTCGCGCCCGCGCCGCTCCTCTGTCCGAGCGCGTGGTTCGAGAGTGAGCGGGACGCCTGTCGCGCCCATCTCCTCGCCGTGACGGAGAAAGGCGAGTGGGAGGAGTGGGTGGAGCATTTCCTCCGGGGCATCCGCATCCAGGCCGACGACGCGGCGGCGCGCCTCCGGGCCATCGACGACCTTGTGGAGCGCTGGCGGGAAGCCGTATCCGGGCGGTCGAACGACCTGCTGCCGCTCTTCCTGCGCCACCCCTTCTGGACGGCGGGCGGCCTTTCGGAGAAGCTCGGCATCGCCTACACGACCGCGCGCCGCGCCCTCGACCGGCTGGAAGCGGCGGGCATCGTCCGTCTGGAGGGACCGGCGAAGCGCGACCGGGTCTGGTGCGCCCGCGGGATACTTGAAATCCTCGAAGCGCCTTAGGCTCCGGCCTTTACACGCCCTCCGGCCTCGGCCCGCCTGCGGCCCAGTCGAGGAGCTGGGCGGTGTGGAGGACGGGGAGGCTCGTCGCACCGGCGATCTGGACCATGCAGCCGATATTGCCCGCCGCCACGGCGTCCGGCTCCGTGCTCTCGATATGCGCGGCCTTGCGGTCGCGCAGCCGCGTGGCGAGTTCCGGTTGCAGAAGGTTGTAGGTGCCGGCGGAGCCGCAGCAGATATGGCCCTCGGGCACGGCGAGCGGCTCGAAGCCGGCGGCCTCCAGCAGGCGCATGGGCAGGGTCGTGATCTTCTGTCCGTGCTGCATCGAGCAGGCGGAGTGGTAGGCGACGCGCAGCCTCGGGACCGGGCCGTTCGCGGCCGGCTCGAAGCCGAGTTCGTCCACCACTTCCGTCAGGTCGCGCGTGCGGGCCGAGACCCAGGCCGCGTTCTCCGCAAGCGCCGGTTCGTTGCGGAGCATGTAGCCATAGTCCTTCACCTGCGTGCCGCAGCCCGAGGCATTGACCACGATGCGGTCGGGCGCCGTGCGCATCCAGGCCCGGACATTGGCCGCCGCCGCCCGCCTGCCGGCGTCCGCCCGCCCCATATGGTGGACGAGCGCTCCGCAGCAGCCCGCCCCTTCCGCGACGACGACCTCGGCGCCGAGCCGGGTCAGCAGACGTATCGTCGCCTCGTTGATGGCGGGGCCGAGCACGGTCTGGGCGCAGCCTGTCAGCAGCGCCACCCGCATCTTCCGTTCCCCCTCGGCCGGGAAGGTCTGCGGCCGGTCCACGGGCGAGGGAGTGGGCAGCCGCCGCGGCGCCATCGCGGCCATCGCGCCGAGCCGCCCCGGCAGGAAGCGCGCGAAGGGCCGCACCGCCATCGCGCCCAGCAGCGCCGCGCGGAACAGCGCCGGGCGGGGCAGCACCAGGGCCAGCAGGCGCCGCAGCCCGCGTTCCGGCAGCGGGCGCGTGAACGTCTCCTCGATATGCGCGCGCGCATGGTCCACCAGGTGCATGTAGTGGACGCTGGAGGGGCAGGTCGTCATGCAGGACAGGCAGGAGAGGCAACGGTCGATATGGCGTACCGTGCGGGCGTCGGCCGGGCGGTCGTTCTCCAGCATGTCCTTGATGAGGTAGATGCGCCCGCGCGGGCTGTCGAGCTCGTCGCCCAGGAGCTTGAAGGTCGGGCAGGTGGCGGTGCAGAAGCCGCAATGCACGCAGCGCCTGAGGATCTGCTCCGACGCTGCGACATCCGGGTCGGCAAGCTGGGCCAGGCTGAAATCGGTCTGCATCAGAGGCCCTCGCCCATGCGGCCCGGATTGAGCACGCGCTTCGGGTCGAAACTCTCCTTCACCCGCCGCGAGAGCGCCGCCAGCGCCGGCGGCTGCGGGTGGAAGACGGCCTCGGCCGCGCGGACCGCATCGGGCGCCCGGATGCAGGTGGCATGGCCGGCAAGTCCCTCCCGGATCGCGCTTGCGTGACGGCCCGCCCCAACCGCCAGCCAGACGAGGCCGCCCGCCCAGTCATAGAGGCGGCCGGCAATCGGAACGCCGCGTTCGGCAAGCCGCGCCACCACCGCCGCGCCGTCGGCCGGGGCCACGGAGAGCCGCCAGAGCTGCTCGCCCCGCCCCGCCAGCATGCGCACGTCGCGCACCGCCTCCCAGAAGGCGCCCGAGGCGGTCTCGGCCAGCACTTCCGCCTAGCCGCCGAACCGGACCAGCAGCGACTCGCGCCGGCTCGCCACGGAGACCCCCGGCCCCTCCAGCCGGAGGCCCGTGCGCCCGCCCTCTTCCGGCAGGTGGGCGAAGCCGGAGACCTCCGCCGGCAGGCCCGAGGCCGCGGTCATCAGCGCGACGGCCGCTGCGTCATCCAAGCCCCGGAACACCACCGTCTCCTCGGTTTCCGGCTTCGGGAGCACCTTGACGGTCATCTCGCTCATCACGCCGAGCGTCCCGTGCGAGCCGGCCATGAGCTTCGAGAGGTCGTAGCCGGTCACGTTCTTCATCACCCGCCCGCCGGACTTGAAGGGCTCGCCCCGCCCGCTGACGGCGCGGAAGCCGAGCAGGTGGTCGCGCGCCGCCCCGGCCCTGATGCGGCGCGGGCCGGAGGCGTTGACCGCGATGGCGCCCCCTATCGTTCCCCGGCCCGCCGGTCCGCCCAGGATGACGCCGTAATCCGCGGGCTCGAAGGCGAACTGCTGGCCCTGCTGGTCGAGCAGGCCCTGGATTTCGCGGAGCGGCGTGCCCGCCCCGGCGGTCAGCACCAGTTCGGCCGGCTCGTAGAGCGAGACGCCGCGCATCGCCGCCGTGGAGAGCCGGCGTCGGGCCTCGATCGCATGGCCGAAGCCGCGCTTGCTGCCCTCGCCCTCGACCGCCAGCGCCGACCCTTCGGCGATCGCCGCCGCTATCGCCTCCACGAGGTCGGCCTCGTCCCATGGCGCCAGCACGTCCATCGCCGTCGGGCCCGGCTGCCGGCCTCAGAAGCGGGGCAGGTCCGGGAAGGGCAGAGCGCCGCCCCGGACATGCATCCGCCCGAGTTCGGCGCAGCGGCGCAGGGTCGGGAAGACCTTGCCCGGATTGAGCCGGTGTTCGGGGTCGAAGGCGCATTTGACCCGCTGCTGCTGGTCGAGGTCGGCCTCGGTGAACATCGTGCCCATGAGGTCGCGCTTCTCGACGCCGACGCCGTGCTCGCCGGTCAACACGCCGCCGACCGCGACGCAGAGCTTCAATATGTCCGCGCCGAACGCCTCCGCCTTTTCGATGTCGCCCGGCCGGTTGGCGTCGTAGAGGATCAGCGGGTGCAGGTTCCCGTCGCCCGCATGGAACACGTTGGCGACGCGCAGCCCGTGCCGTTCGGCGAGCTCCGACATGCCGGTCAGCACCTCGGCCAGCCTGCCGCGCGGGATGGTGCCGTCCATGCAGAGATAGTCCGGCCCGATGGCGCCGACGGCCGGGAAGGAGTTCTTGCGCCCGGCCCAGAAGCGGAGCCGTTCCTCCTCGCTCTCGGAGGCCCGGATCGTCGTCGCGCCGACCGCCCGCGCGATTCCGGACACGCGCCCGACGAGATGGTCCACCTCGGAGGCCTCGCCGTCGAGTTCGCAGATCAGCAGCGAGGCGGCGTCCGTCGGGTAGCCGCAGGGCTGGAAGTCCTCGGTCGCGCGGATCGCCGGCCCGTCCATCATCTCCAGCCCGCCGGGGATGATGCCCGCCGCGATGATGTCCGCGACGCAGGTGGCGCCCGCCTCGACCGTCGGGAAGGCGAGCAGCAGGCCGCGCGCCGTCTCGGGCTTCGGCAGGAGGCGCACCGTCACCTCGGTGATGACGCCGAGCAGGCCCTCCGAGCCGGTCATCAGGCCCATCAGGTCGTAGCCCTCGGAGTCGAGGTGCTTGCCGCCGAGATGCACGATCTCGCCGCCCATCAGCACGATTTCGAGGCCGAGTATGTTGTTGGTGGTGAGGCCGTATTTCAGGCAGTGCACGCCGCCCGAATTCTCGCCGACATTGCCGCCGATGGAGCAGGCGATCTGCGAGGAGGGGTCGGGCGCGTAATAGAAGCCGCGCTCGGCCACGGCATCGCTGATCGCGAGATTGGCCACGCCCGGCTGCACGCGCGCCGAGCGGTTTTCGTAGTCGATCTCCAGGATGCGGTTGAACTTGCCCATGGCGAGCAGGATGCCGTCGCCGAGCGGCAGCGAGCCGCCGGAAAGCGAGGTGCCGGCCCCGCGCGGCACCACCTTCACGTTCATCTCGGCGGCGAGCGCCATGA
>JAJECZ010000206.1 GCA_022821735.1 Alphaproteobacteria bacterium
GCTCGGCGTGCGCGTGCTGCCCAACACGGCCGGCTGCCACAGCGTCCGCGAGGCGGTGACGACGGCCGAGATGGCCCGCGAGGTGTTCGAGACCGACTGGATCAAGCTGGAGGTGATCGGCGAGGACGACACGCTCCAGCCGGACGTGTTCGGCCTGGTGGAAGCGGCGCGCATCCTGACCGACTCCGGCTTCAAGGTCTTTCCGTACACCACGGAAGACCTCGTCGTGGCCGAGCGCCTGCTCCAGGCCGGCTGCGAGGTGCTGATGCCCTGGGGCGCGCCCATCGGCAGCGGGCGCGGCCTCAACAATGTCTTCGCGCTCCGCGCCATGCGGGCCCACTTCCCCGATGTGCCGCTGGTGGTGGACGCCGGCATCGGCCTGCCGAGCCATGCGGCCGCCGCGATGGAGCTCGGTTACGACGCCGTGCTGCTGAACACGGCCGTCGCGAAGGCAGGCGACCCGCCCCGGATGGCGGCGGCCTTCGCGCAGGCGGTCGCCGCCGGGCGGGCGGCCTGGGAGGCGGACCCGATGGAACCCCGCGACATGGCCCGGCCCTCGACGCCCGTGATCGGCCGCGCCGTGCTCGGCGATGCTTGACCCGTTCTACCCGATCTTCGACAGCGCGGCATGGTGCGAACGGCTGGTGCCGCACGGCATTCGCCTGGTGCAATTGCGCATCAAGGACCGGCCGGAAGCCGAACTGCGCGCCGAGATACGCGCGGCGAAGGCGGTCTGCGCAGCGCATGGCTGCCAGCTGATCGTCAACGACTACTGGCGGCTCGCCATCGAAGAGGGCTGCGATTTCGTCCATCTCGGCCAGGAGGACCTGGACGGGGCGGACCCGGACGCCATCCGCGCCGCCGGCCTCATGCTCGGCGTCAGCACGCATGACGATGCGGAACTCGACCGGGCGCTGGCGCTGGCGCCCGACTATGTGGCGCTCGGGCCGGTCTATCCGACGATCCTGAAGGCGATGCGCTTCGGCCCGCAGGGGCTGGAGCGGGTCGGCGAGTGGAAGCGGCGCATCGGCGCCCTGCCGCTGGTCGCCATCGGCGGCCTGACGGTGGAGCGCGCGCCCGGCGTGCTGGAGGCCGGCGCCGACATCCTCTCCGCCGTCACCGACATCACGCTCAACCCCGACCCCGAAGCGCGGGTGAAGGAGTGGCTGGCCGTCACGCGGGAATGAGCCGGGGCCTCCTCCCCCTCCGCCTGCAAATGCCGCTCCGGCCCGGGGGGCCCACTCCAGCGGCATGTCATGAAGTGTCATGATGTGTCATGAGGCGCTGCGGAAATGTCATGTTTTGTCATGGTCTCCCCTTTCCGTCCGTCTTCGTTCCGTTCTCCCTGCCGCCGCGTCGAACGCGGCGAACATTGCAGATGGCGGCGTTGGCGCCGCCGCCGGCTCGTCCGGCAAGCGGGACCCTGTTTCGCGCGTATCGCGCGCGGGTGCGGGCGGGTGTCGGCGCCGGCGCGGTTTCGCGCACCTGATTGCGCGCGCGAGGCCAAGCGCGCACTTCGCCCGTCATGCCCTGAGCCTGTCGAAGAGGGCGTCCGGCCCAAGGGGCCCACTCCAGGGACGTGTCATGTTTTGTCATGAGGCGCTGCGGAAATGTCATGTTTTGTCATGGTCCCTCCTTTCCGTCCGTCTCCGTTCCGTTCTCCCCGTCGCCGCGCGGAACGCGGCGAACATTGCAGATGGCGGCGTTGGCGCCGCCACCGGCTCGTCCGGCAAGCAGGACCCTGTTTCGCGCGTATCGCGCGCCCGCCCGCGCGCCCGTCAGCGCGCGTTCGCACCGGCGCGGTTCGCGCGCCTGATTGCGCGCGCGAGTCGGCGGGCGCACGTCTCCCGTCGGTTTCTCAGGGCTTTTTTCGCGCCGGCGCCGGCGCGAAGCAGGAGGCGAAACGATCCGCGGATACCGCTTCCTCCTGCCCTATTCTAACACACATACGCATATGTCAATATATCAGTCAGAATTTTTTCATGTTTTACGAACAAGCGGCAAAATCCGGTTGTGGCCGCTCCTGCCGGCCCCGGGCACTCCCGCCCCGACGACCCGCTCGCTCAGGAGGGCGCGGTCCGGTAGATGTGCCAGTGCAGGATCGCGGCGGCGCTGCGGTGGGGCGACCAGGTTTCCGTGAGCCGCGCCGCCTCGGCGGGCGTCGGCCGGGCGTCGAGGCCGAGGGTCCCTTGCAGCGCGGCGCAGAGCGCGAGGTCGCCGGCGGGCCAGATGTCGGGGCGGCCGGCCGCGAACAGCAGCCAGACTTCCGCCGTCCAGCGCCCCACGCCCTTGAGCGCCGAGAGGGCGGCGATGGCCTCCTCGTCCGGCATCCGCTGGATGCGCCGGAGCGACACGCGCCGGGACGCAAGCTCGCCGGCGATGGAGAGCGCATAGCCCGCCTTGGGCCGCGAGAGCCCGACGGCGCGAAGCCCCTCCGGCCCGAGCGCCAGCACGGCGCGGGCCGTGACCCTGCCGCCCGCGGCCTCCTCCAGCCGCCCCCAGATCGCCCGCGCCGAGGCGGCCGAC
>JAJECZ010000333.1 GCA_022821735.1 Alphaproteobacteria bacterium
CGGCTTGGCGTCGATCTCGGCCCGGCCCGAAAGCAGCAGCGCACGGTTGAGCTGGTGGCCGTCCGTCTTCTGCGCGCCCTCGGCGACGACGATATGGCCCTGGAAGACGCCGCGCGCCTGTCCGCCGATCGCGCCCTTGTACACCTGCCGGCTGGTCGCGCCCGGCGCGTGGTGTTCGATGCGGCTCGTATGGTCGGCAAGCTGGCGGCCGGCAATGGCGTAGGCCCCGTTGAGCGCCAGCTGCGCGCCTTCGCCCGCGATGTCCGCCTCGATCTGATTGCGCGAGAGCCGCGCGCCGAAGGTGAAGACGATGCTCTCCAGCGAAGCGCCCCGGCCCAGCCGTGCGGGCATGAACCAGAGATGGTGCGCGTCCGCCCCTTCCTCCTGGAGCTTGGTGTGGCGGAGCCGCCCGCCGTCCTGCACCTCGATCTCCGTGACGCCGTTAACGAAATAGGCGCCGCTCCCCAGCCCGACATGCCGCTCAATGACATGCGCCGCACCGCCAGACCCGACAACGATCCGGTTGCGCGACTGCGCGACCGGCCCGGTCGGGCCCGGAACGGTCGCATGGACGATCTCGATGGGCTCGTCCCGAACTTCGCCGACGGTCAGCGCGTAACCGTCGCCGGCCATGGCGGCGTTGAGCGCGACCAGCGGCTCGCCGTCCGCCTCCGCCATTCCGTCCGGACCGGTCCAGCGTTCGACGGGCACGGTCGAGAGGTCTTCGCGCAGGAAGCCGTTGACCAGCACGATACGCGGCCCTTCGCCGAGGAAGGGCACGGCGGCTTCCGGGTCGGGCGCCGCCGGCTGGAAGCGCTGGCGCGCGAGCGGGCGCAGGCTCGTATATTTCCACGCCTCGACCCGGTTGGTCGGAAAGCCCTTCGCGGCGAAGGTCTCGAAGGCGGCCCCGCGCTCACCCGGCAGCGAGGCGCGGATGCTCTCGAACGCCTCGCGGTAAGCCTCGACGCCTGGTAACGCGACTTGGGGCGTCATGCCGCCTCGCCCATGATTTCGCCGTAGCCCTTCTCCTCCAGCTCCAGCGCCAGCTCGCTGCCGCCTGAACGGAGGATCCGACCCTTCGCCAGCACATGCACGCGGTCGGGCACGATATGGTCCAGCAGGCGCTGGTAGTGGGTGATGATGAGCATGGCCCGGTCCGGCGAGCGCAGCGCGTTCACCCCTTCCGCGACGACCTTGAGCGCGTCGATGTCGAGGCCGCTGTCGGTCTCGTCGAGGATCGCAAGGCGCGGCTCCAGAATCGCAAGCTGGAGCATTTCGTTGCGCTTTTTCTCGCCGCCGGAGAAGCCGACATTCAGCGCGCGCTTCAGCATGTCGTCGCCGATGCCGAGCGCGCGCGCCTTCTGGCGGACGACGCGCAGGAATTGCATGGCGTCGAGCTCGTCCTCGCCCCGGCCGCGGCGCAGCGCATTCAGCGCCGTGCGCAGGAAGGTCATGGTGCCCACACCCGGAATCTCGACCGGATACTGGAAGGCGAGGAAGAGGCCGGCCGCCGCGCGCTCCTCCGGCTCCAGCTCCAGCAGGTCGTTGCCGTCGTAGAGCACCTCGCCCCGGTCCACCGCGTAGCCCTCGCGGCCGGAGAGCACATAGGAGAGCGTGCTCTTGCCCGAGCCGTTCGGCCCCATCACGGCATGCACCTCTCCGGCGCCGACCGAAAGATCGACTCCGTTCAGGATCGCCTGGCCATCGACCGAGGCGTGGAGATCGCGGATTTCAAGCATCAGCCGACCGATCCTTCGAGCGAGATACCGACGAGCTTCTGGGCCTCGACCGCGAACTCCATCGGCAACTGCTGCAGCACTTCGCGGCAGAACCCGTTGACGATCAGCGCCACCGCCTCCTCCTCGCCGATGCCGCGCTGGCGGCAGTAGAAGAGCTGGTCGTCGTCGATCTTGGAGGTGGTGGCCTCGTGCTCGACGCGGGCCGAGCGGTTCTGGCTCTCGATATAGGGGAAGGTGTGCGCGCCGCATTTCGAGCCGATGAGCAGCGAGTCGCACTGGGTGTAGTTTCGTGCGCTGGCCGCGCCCGGCAGCATCTTGACGAGGCCGCGATAGGCGTTGCTCGCGCGGCCGGCGGAGATGCCCTTGGAGATCACGCGCGAGCGTGAGCGCGGGCCCATATGCACCATCTTGGTGCCGGTGTCCGCCTGCTGGTAGTTGTTGGTGATGGCGATGGAATAGAACTCGCCGACCGAGTCCGCGCCGTGCAGCATGCAACTCGGATATTTCCAGGTGATCGCCGAGCCGGTCTCCACCTGGGTCCAGGAAATCTTGGAGCGCGCGCCGACGCAGGCCCCGCGCTTGGTGACAAAGTTGAAGATGCCGCCGACGCCGTTCTCGTCGCCCGGATACCAGTTCTGCACGGTGGAATACTTGATCTCGGCGTCGTCCAGCGCCACCAGCTCAACGACCGCGGCATGGAGCTGGTGTTCGTCGCGCATCGGCGCGGTGCAGCCCTCCAGATAGCTCACATAGGAGGAGTCTTCGGCGATGATGAGCGTGCGCTCGAACTGCCCGGTATTGGCCGCATTGATACGGAAATAGGTGGACAGCTCCATCGGGCAGCGCACGCCCTTCGGCACGAACACGAAGGAGCCGTCCGAGAAGACGGCGGAGTTGAGCGTGGCGAAGAAATTGTCCGTGTAGGGGACCACCGAGCCCAGATATTTCCGCACCAGGTCCGGGTATTTCTGCACCGCCTCCGATATCGGGCAGAAGATGACGCCGTGCTCTTCCAGCTTCGCCTTGAAGGTGGTGGCGACCGAGACGCTGTCGAACACCGCGTCCACGGCCACGCCCGCCAGCATCTCCTGCTCGCGGAGCGGGATGCCGAGCTTGTCGTAGGTGGCCAGCAGTTCCGGGTCCACCTCGTCGAGCGACTTCGGCCCCTCCTTCTGCTTCGGCGCGGAGTAGTAGTAGGCGTCCTGGTAGTCGATCATCGGGATGCCGAGCTTCGCCCAGTTCGGCTCGGTCATGGTCAGCCAGTGGCGGAAGGCCTCCAATCGCCATTCCAGCAGCCATTCCGGCTCGTCCTTCACGGCGGAGATGAAGCGCACGATGTCCTCGTTGAGGCCTTTGGGGGCCTGCTCGGACTCGATGTCGGTGACGAAGCCGTACTTGTAGCGGTCGCCTAGCGAGCGGACCTGCTCGACGGTTTCGGCGGCAACCCGGCTCATGGGTGCAACTCCTGCGGCTCGAAACGCGAGAAGTCCCGCATCGGGGCCAGCATGTCGGCGAGCGTCACCTCTTCCAGCGCGTCGCGGACGGCATTGTTGATCCGGTCCCAGGAGCCGCGCAGCAGGCAGGTCGCTTCAATGGCGCAGTCGCCGCCGTCCACGCAGGCAGTCAGCGCCACCGGTCCGTCCACCGCCAGCACGATCTCGGCGACGGAAATGTCTTCCGGCGGCCGGTCGGCCGTATAGCCGCCATGCGCGCCCCGGACCGAGGCCACCAGCCCGGCATGGGCCAGCGCCTTCAGCAC
>JAJECZ010000345.1 GCA_022821735.1 Alphaproteobacteria bacterium
CTCGCCGCCCAGGGCCTGGTCTTCGATCCGGCCACGCTGCACCACTTCCTGAAACGCCACGGCCTCCAGCGCGGCCGCCGCCTCGCATGGCGCCGCAAGCCCGCCCCGAAGGCGGGCGGCGGCAGTTGACGGCGGGCGGTCCTTCGATACGCGCCCGCTGGCACGGTCGCTACTCAGGATGAGGATTGGGGGCGCGGACAGTCCGGGCAGAACCCTTGCAGCCGGGCCCCATATTGTCGCCCCGGCCCCCGAGCCGGGGCCTCGTGCGGCTGGGGCTCTGTTGCATAGCGGCCCCGGCTCGCCTTGCGAGCGTCGGGGACGACGCAAAGGCCGGGCCGCACCCCTCCCCGCCCTTACGGTCCCGGCGGGTACCGGGCTATTGCAATCTTCGATGCGTGAGCAGCGCGACCCCACCTATTCGCCAAGCGTGGGGAGCGACTCTACGCCGGGTAGAAGGCTGTTCTATTGAGCGGGTGTCCTGACGGCGTGGGACGCATCGAAGATTGCGTATGTAAGGCTTACATACTTGCTGGCAGTCGGTAACCAGGTGGAGGGACGAGCATGACCGACGCGCCCAAACGCTCGGCCGAGAAATCCGACGCTCCCAAGGCCGCGCCGCGCGTCCTGAATCCACGCTATGCGGGTGCGACCCGGAAATGGCGGGGCGACGTTCCCGGCCGGTGCGCGGAGAAACGCAGAGGCCGTCTGTCGATGCAGCCCGATGCCCCGGCTATGCCTCCTCCCGCCGGCGCATTTCCTCGACCAGCGCTGCATGGTAGCGGGTTTCGAGCGAGTCCGGGTCCTGCGCCAGGAGGCGTTCGAGTTCGGCCGTCCTCGCCTCCCGGTCCTGCCGGGTTTCACCGTCTTCCCCGCCGCTGCTTAGCTGCCGGGAGCATTCCAGGAACGCCCACTCGATTTCGGCGGCGTTCGGCCTGCGGGTGAGGTCGGGAAAGTTCCAGCGCATCGTCCCCTCTTCGGCCCAATCCGACGGGTTTTCCCGGATGCGCCGCGCCATGTCGTGGAAGGCGAGGGACCGTTCGGGTCCGGGTGTTGCAGCGAGGCTTTCGACCTCGGCGTCGCCGAGCGTCGTCATTTCGAACGCGCGCAATTGCCGCCAGGGGACGAGGCGGTCCGCGCCCCGGCGCTGCGGCCGGTCGCCGCCGTAAACGACGGCGGCGGAGGGCGGGCCGTCCGCCCCGGCGAGGCCCCGCCGCACCCGCGCGGCGCCGGCGAACAGGCCGGAGGATGCGGTTTCGCCGGCCTTGGCTTCGACGATCGCCGGACCGGCGGGGCCCTGGAGGATGAGGTCGGCCTCCGCCCCGTTCCTGTCGCGGTAGAAGAAGAGCCCGCCCGGCTCGCCGCGGTGGACGCGCTGCTTGGCGATCTCCGAGACGACCCAGGTCTCGAAGACCGGACCGCGCAGCGGATGCGAGCGCAGCTGTCCGGGCGAGCGGATGCCGAGCAGCCAGCAGACGAGCCCGGTGTCGTAGAAATGCAGCTTCGGCATCTTCACGAGGCGTTTGCGGAGGTTCGCGTGGAACGCCGGCAGGCGGAAGATGAGGAAGCTCGTCTCGAGGATGCTGAGCCAGGCTTTCGCGGTCGGCTGCGAGACGCCGCAATCGCCCGCCAGCGCCGAGTAGTTGAGCAGTTGCGCGGTCCGGCCGGCGCAAAGGGCGACGAACCGCTGGAACGCCGCGAGGTCGCCCACATTGGCGATGGTCCGCACATCGCGTTCGATATAGGCGGCGACATAGGAGCGGAACCAGTCGCCGGGGTCTATCCCCTCGTCGAAGACGCGCGGGTACGACCCGGCGAACAGCACCTCGTCGAGGGCATCGGGATGCCGGGGGAAGCGGACCGTCTCGCCCCGGGTCAGCGGGAGCAGGTTGTAGACCGCCGTTCTTCCGGCCAGCGACTGGGAGACCGTTTCGAGCAGGGCGAGGTTCTGGGAGCCCGTGAGTATCCAGCGCCCCGGCGCCGGGTCGGCGTCGATGACGCCCTGCAGGTAGGAGAGCAGGTCGGGCGCCCTCTGGATTTCGTCGAGGACGGCGCCGCGCGGGAAACGGGCCAGGAAGGCGCGCGGATCCTCGATGGCGAAGGCGCGCACGTCCGGCGCTTCGAGCGTCTCGTAGGGATGCTCCGGGAACAGGGACCGGCAGAGCGTCGTCTTGCCGCTCTGCCGGGGGCCGGTCAGGGTGACGGACGGCCACTGCCGGGCCGCTCTTGCCAGCCTGGGAGCGAGGTCGCGCTCGATCATGGCGGGAGTTTAGCGAATTCCAGGCTGATTCAAAATCAGATTTTGAATCAGCCTGGAATTCGAAGGCGTCCGGCAGGACCCTTGTACCGGCGGCGCCGGGTTGCGACTCATAAAGGATACCGCTCTACCGTCGCCCCTTTCGTCACCCCGGCCCCCGCCCTACCCCCTCTCCACCGTGCGCCGCTCGATATCCAGCAGCACCTCCAGGTCGATGTCCTCGTGCAGCTCGTCCTGGAGCGCGCGCCAGCCTTCGGGCGTGTGGGCGGCGGAGGAGAAGGAGGTTGCCATTTCGCGGTAGAGCGCCTTCGACCTCTCGTAGAGGGCGAGGAACTGGGTCTGCGGGTCGGCAATGATCTTCCAGCCCATGTCGGCCATTTCCTGCGCGGAGATGCCGATATCGGCCATGCCGCCGGGGCTGGCGAGATACATGAGCGGCCCGCCGAGGCGCTCGGCCACGAAGCGCGCCTCCTCGGCATTGCGCGGCGAGAGCAGCAGCAGGTCGGCACCGGCGGCGCGGTAGGCCTCGGCGCGGGCGAGCGCATCGTCCATGTTCGAGGCCCTGACCGCATTGGTGCGCGCGACGATCAGCAGGTCGTCGCCGCGCCGGGCGCGCACCGCTTCGGCGACCTTCGCCGCCATGATCTCCTTCTCCACCATGTGCTCCAGCCCGACATGGTGGTGGGCGCGCTTCGGCAGCCACTGGTCCTCGATCTCGATGGCCTGGAAGCCGGCCGCCTCGCTCATGGCGATGGTGCGGCGCATGTGCATCGGGTCGCCGAAGCCGGCGGCGGCGTCGAAGATGAGCGGCAGCGGCGTCGCCGCGCCGATCTCGATGGCCGCCTGGCACATTTCGGTGACCGTCAGCGTGGCCTCCAGGTAGATCTTCAGGTAGCCGGTGGCGCCGCCGCCGAGATAGA
>JAJECZ010000198.1 GCA_022821735.1 Alphaproteobacteria bacterium
GTCTCAAGGGCGCGGCGCGCGAAGCCGTCAACGCCCTCATGGGGATGCTGTTCCAGGGCGGCGCGCTGTTCGACAGCCTGCCCGTCTGGGAGAATGTGGCGTTCGGGCTGGTGGCGGCCGGCCAGAGGACGCGCGGGGAGGCGAAGCCGGTCGCGCTGGAGACGCTTGCCCAGGTCGGCCTCGGGCCCGAGGTCGGCGACCTGATGCCGGCGGAGCTTTCCGGCGGGATGCAGAAGCGCGTGGCGCTCGCGCGCGCCATCGCCGCCCGGCCGGACATCATCTTCTTCGATGAGCCGACGACGGGCCTGGACCCGATCATGGCCGATGTCATCAACGACCTGATCGTCGAATGCGTCCGCAAGCTGGGCGCGACGGCGCTGTCGATCACCCACGACATGGCGAGCGTGCGCAAGATCGCGGACCGCATCGCCATGCTGCACGAAGGGCGGATCGTCTGGTCGGGGCCGGTCTCGGAAATCGACGCGAGCGGCAACGAATTCGTGGACCAGTTCATCCACGGCCGCGCGTCCGGGCCGATCCGCATGGCGGTGCGCAGGTGAGCCGCAAGAACCGCAGCTATGTCTGCCAGAGCTGCGGGGCGGTAACGCGCCAGTGGGCGGGGCAGTGCGGAAGCTGCGGGGCGTGGAACAGCCTTGTGGAGGAGGCGGCCGGACCCGTGTCCGCCAAACGGCCCGGCCGGGCGCTCGACCTCGTGCCGCTCGACGCCGCCCCGCCGGTCGTCGAGCGGCGCGCGACCGGCATCGCCGAGTTCGACCGGGTGCTGGGCGGCGGGCTGGTGCCGGGAAGCTGCGTGCTCATCGGCGGCGACCCCGGCATCGGCAAGTCCACCCTGCTGCTGCAGGCGGTGGCGAAGCTCGCCGCCCGGGGCCATGACTGCCTCTATGTGACCGGAGAGGAGGCCGTCTCGCAGATCGCGATGCGCGCGAGGCGCCTCGGCATGGCGGATGCTCCCGTCGCGCTGGCCGCCGCGACGGCGGCGGGCGACATCGCGGCCACGCTTTCGAAGCGCGGCGAGGTCGCGGTGGTGGACTCGATCCAGACCGTGCATCTCGACGGCCTCGACTCGGCCGCCGGCTCGGTCGCGCAGGTGCGCGCGTCGGCCCAGGCGCTGATCGAGGTCGCGCGCCGGCGCGGCGCCGCGCTGCTGCTCGTCGGCCATGTCACCAAGGACGGCGCCATCGCCGGCCCGCGCGTGCTGGAGCACATGGTCGATACGGTGCTCTATTTCGAGGGCGAGCGCGGCCACCATTTCCGCATATTGCGCGCGGTGAAGAACCGCTACGGGGCGACCGACGAGATCGGCGTTTTCGAGATGACCGACCGCGGCCTCGGCGAAGTCGCCAATCCCTCCGAACTGTTCCTGGGCGACCGCCGGGACGGCAAATCGCTGGCGGGCACGGCGGTGTTCGCAGGCGTGGAGGGCGCGCGGCCGCTGCTGGTCGAAATCCAGGCGCTGGTGGGCCCGCCCGCGGCCGGCTCGCCGCGCCGCGCGGTGGTCGGATGGGACGCCAGCCGGCTCGCCATGGTGCTGGCGGTGCTGGAGGCGCGGGCGGGAGTCGCGCTCGGCGGGCGCGATATCTACCTCAATGTCGCGGGCGGGCTTCGCATTTCCGAGCCGGCGGCCGACCTCGCCGCGGCGGCCGCTCTGGTCTCCTCGCTGGAGGGCGCGACCGCGCCGCCGGGCAGCGTATGGTTCGGCGAGATCGGGCTTACCGGCGAGGTCCGCCCGGTCGCGCACAGCGACGCGCGGCTCAGGGAAGCGGAGAAACTCGGCTTCGAGGCCGCCGTGGTCCCCTCGGCCAGGCGGCCGCCGGGCGGCGGCGCGCTGCGTATCGAGACCGTCGGCCATGTGGCGGAGGTCGCCGCGCGGCTCGGCGCGGGGCAGCGGGCGAAGAGGCGCGCCCGCGCATGACCGATATCTACGCGCTGGACCTTGCCCTGTTCGCCCTGGTCGTGGCTTCGGCCATCGTCGCCTATCTGCGCGGCTTCGTGCGCGAGGTGTTCGCGCTCGCAAGCTGGATCGGCGCGGCCGTCGTGGCCTGGCTCGCCTTCACGCCGCTGAGCACGGCGCTCGCGGAATACATCCAGCCGCCGCTGCTGGCCCGGATCGCGGCCGGCGCCGGCAGTTTCCTCGCGGCCCTGGTGCTGCTCTCGGTCATCGCCGGGCGGATCGCCGGGCGGGTCGAGCGGTCCAGCCACAGCGCGCTGGACCGCGCGCTGGGCTTCCTGTTCGGCCTCATCAGGGGCGCGGTCATCATCTGCGCGCTCTACCTCGTCGGGTCGAGGGTGATCCCGCCCGCCGACCAGCCCGGCTGGGTGAAGAACGCGCGCAGCATCCCGATGATCGAGACAGGCGCCCGCCAGATCGAACAGCTATTGCCGCCGCGCCTTGCCGACTACGGCTCCTCGGAGGCCGACCGCATCCAGCGCGAGATCGAGCGGATCGAGGCCGGCAAGCGCCTGTACGAGAAGCTGGAGCGGCCCGAGGCCGAGCCGGAAACGGCTGCAAAAGCCCCGCCCAAGGGGTATAAGGAACAGGATCGCCGCGACCTCGACCGCCTGATCGAGGGGAGCCGGTGAAGGGAGGCCCGTTTGCGAGCCGTTCACCCCTTCGACGACGACAAGCTGCACGAGGAGTGCGGGGTGTTCGGCATCGCCGGCCACGCCGACGCGGCTGCGCACACCGCGCTCGGCCTGCACGCTCTCCAGCACCGGGGCCAGCAGTCCGCCGGCATCGTGTCCTGCGACGGCGAGCAGTTCTACAGCCTGCGCGGGCCGGGCCAGGTCAGCGAGACCTTCGGCAACGAGGAGGCGATCGAACGCCTCCAGGGCACGATCGCGATCGGCCACAACCGCTACTCGACCACCGGCCTGCCGGTCGCCCGCAACATCCAGCCGCTGTTTGCCGATTTCGCCTTCGGCGGCGTCGCTGTGGCGCATAACGGCAACCTCACCAACGCGCTGTCGATCCGGCGCGAGATGGCCGGCCAGGGGGCGCTGTTCCAGAGCACGACCGACACCGAGGTCATCATCCACCTCATCGCGCGCAGCCGGAAAGAGAAGCTGGTGGACCGGATCGTCGAGGCGCTGGCGCAGATCGAGGGCGCCTGGTCCCTCGTCGCCATATCGCGCAGCAAGCTGTTCGGCGTGCGCGACCCCCACGGCGTGCGCCCGCTGGTGGTCGGGCAGCTGGGCGAGGCGTGGATCCTCGCTTCCGAGACCTGCGCGCTCGACATCATCGGGGCGGAGTATGTCCGCGATGTCGAGCCGGGCGAGATGGTGGTGGTCGACGGGGGCCGGATCGAGTCGCATTTCCCTTTCGCCCCGATCCGGCCGCGGCCGTGCATCTTCGAACTCATCTATTTCGCCCGGCCGGACAGCGCCGTGTTCGGCCGCAGCGTCTATGAGGCGCGCATGGAGATCGGGCGCGAGCTGGCGCGCGAGGCACCGGCGCCGGCGGATGTCGTCGTGCCCGTGCCGGATTCGGGCGTGCCCGCCGGGCTCGGCTACGCCCAGCAGGCCGGCCTGCCGTTCAGCCTCGGCATCATCCGCAACCACTATGTCGGCCGGACCTTCATCGAGCCGACGCAGCAGATCCGCCATCTGGGCGTGCGCCTGAAGCACAATGCCAACAAGGCGGTGCTGGCCGGCAAGCGCGTCGTGCTGGTGGATGACAGCATCGTGCGCGGCACGACCTCGACCAAGATCGTGGAGATGGTGCGCAATGCGGGCGCGGCGGAGGTGCACATGCGCATTTCCAGCCCGCCGACGACCCACTCCTGCTTCTACGGCATCGACACGCCGCACCGCGACACGCTGCTCGCCGCCCGGTTCGACCTGGAGCGGATGCGCCGGGAGATCGGCGTCGATTCGCTGGCCTTCATCGGTCTGGACGGGCTCTACCGCGCCCTCGGCGAGGCCGGGGGGCGGGGTGCGGCGCCGGCCTTCTGCGATGCCTGCTTCACCGGCGACTACCCGATCGATCTGCTCGACCGGCGGGACGGCGCGGCCGCCGACCGGATGTCGCTGCTCGACGAACTCGCCTGAGCCCGCCGCCCGTGCCGGAGCCGAAACCGCTCGACGGCCGGGTCGCGCTGGTGACCGGAGCATCCCGGGGGCTCGGCCGGGCGGCGGCGGTGCGGCTGGCCGCGGCGGGCGCCCATGTCGTGCTGCTTGCGCGCACCGTCGGCGGGCTGGAGGAGACCGATGACGCGGCGCGGGCGGCCGGCGGCCTCGCCACGCTCTGCCCGCTGGACCTTACCGCGCCCGGAGACCTCGAACGCGCCGTCGCCGCCCTCGGCGCCCGGTTCGGGCGGCTGGACATACTCGCCTCCTGCGCCGCTGCACTCGGCACGCTCGGCCCGGCGCACCAGACCGCCGACAATGTCTGGCAGCGCGTGCTCGACACCAACCTCACCGCCGCCTTGCGCCTGATCCGGGCTTCGGACCCGCTGCTCCGCCGCGCGCCGGCAGGCCGGGCGGTGTTCGTCTCGGGCTATCCCGCAGCCCGCGCCTATTGGGGCGCCTATGCCGCCAGCAAGGCCGGCCTGGAGGCGCTGGTGCTGGCCTGGGCGGCGGAGACCGCGCGCACGGCGCTGCGGGTCAATCTCGTCGATCCGGGGCCGATGGGCACCCGGCTGCGCGCCGCGGCGTTCCCCGGCGAAGACCCCGCGGACCTGCCTTCGCCAGACAGGCCGGCGGACCTCATCCTCAGCCTCACCTCCCCCGACTGCACGGCGCACGGGCAGGTCCTCGGGCCGTAAGCACCAAGCCCGGGCGTTTATCGGCATGCGGTGCGCACTCTCTGGAATCGTCGTCGTCGTTATTCACGATGAAGCGCACCGTCAGGCCGCCGGGCGCAGGTAGCGGAAAATCAGCGGCAACACCGAATTCCAGCGTTATTCAGTGGGCGCCGCCTGCCGGGCGTCCTCCGGCAACCGGTCTTCGGGAGCCGGCGGCTGGCCGCTGTCACGGAACAGAATGCGCCGCGCTTCCTCGACATCCGCCCTGGCGCGGCGTTCGGCGAAGAACTCGGCAGTCCGCATTACGGAAAGTTTTTCCGCAACGGCGAGCGCGATGAATTGGTTGATGCTGACGCCGTCCTTGCGGCTGGCCTCCGCCACGGCGTTTTTCAGAGACGCCGGCAGACGCAACGCGAAATTGGCAGTCGGTGACTTCATGGCGGCATCCTTCCCAATGCTTCCGCAGGGTTCAGCAAGTCGATGTCGAACTGCGCCACGCCGGGTTCGAAGTGGCGTCGGTTGAACGTCACCAGCGCGTCTGCGCGGCCGTTGATCGCGGCTTCGAGGACCATCTCGTCGGCCGGATCGCGAAGCAGCGGACGCCACTGGAAATCGACGGTCACATATTCCGCGGCTGCGCACAGCGCATCCATGATCTTCAGAACCTCCGCCCGCGTGAGACCTGAAGCGGCCCGTTGTTGCGGGTCGCAGCAGACCGCCTCGTACTCCAGCGCCAGCGGCACCGAGAGCAGAGGCCTGTACAGACCGGACAAGGCATTCCCGATGAGTTGTGCCGAAGCGCCATTCGGGCTGCGAAGTCCAGAGACGACGATATTGGTATCCAGTACATAGCGCATACCGTACCTTCATTCATATACAATATCTTATATAATATCATTTGTCGCTTGAGTCAAGCCCTTGCAGCGGGTCTGTCGCCCGCGGTACCGCACGAACCCAAGAGGGAGCGGTTTCCCCGCGGGGGAGAAGGCGGGGCGCGGAGTCGGCCGTCAGAATGTCGTCAAGCGCAACGCTTCGACCCTTCGGAACCCCGCCGGAATCAGCGGGCGCGGCTGCGGGCGTAGTCGGCCCACTCGGGCATTCCCGCGCGGATATAGAGGCCGGCGGCGTCGCGGTAGAGCCGGCGCGCCCTTGCGGGGTCGGTGGCGAGTTCGGCCCGCGCCAGCGCGACATTGGCGCGGCCGCGCACCGAGATCGCCTTCAGGTAGATGGCGTGGGCCTCGTCCAGCAGGCGCCCGGCCTGCCCGCGCGCTCCGGCGCCCGCCTTCACAAAGGCGAGGCCGACCAGGGCGTTCGCCTCCCCGATGTCGTTGCCGAGGCCGGCGAAAAGGCGCCGGGCTTCGAGATAGAACCGTTCCGCGACCGCCAGGTCGTCGCGGGCCAGCGCCATGTCGCCCAGCCCGTGCAGGGCGTCCGCCTCGCGCCGCGCATCGCCCCGCGCGGCGAAGGCGTCCCGGGCCCGCCGATAGGCCCCTTCGGCCTCCGCCGCCCGCCCGGCCCTGCGGGCGGCGAGCGCCTCGTCGAAAGCGGCCTCGGCCGCGGCGGCGGATACCGCCGGGCGCGCCCCCTCCGTCCGGCTCTCCGCTACCGGGTCTTGCCCCGGTGCGGGCTTTCCTGCCGGAGCTTCCGCGGCCCCGTCCTCCCCGGCCGGCAGCGCAGCGACGACCGTCGGGGCCGGTTCCGGCCGGCCTGCGAGGCCGCGATGCGCCACCACCTGCATGAGAGCGGCGCCAAGCAGCAGCACCAGCGCAGCCGTGAAGGACCGCCTCCCCGCCCAGTGCCGCCAGCCGCTCTCCCTCCGGGCGAGAAGCCCGGTGTAGACGAGCAGCAGATGGAGGCAGCCGAGCGCAAGCAGCGCGAGGCCCCCCGCGACCGCCAGCCACGCGGCGTGCCGAAGCGTTTCAGCGGCCTCGAACACCGGAATGCGCGTCTTTGGTTGTTGCTGTTCGGTACAGGGGTGCGGTCCCCCACCCGGCTGTCGGGGCCGAGATTATGCCGCCTCGGCCTTCCCGGCCGCAACCGGACCCGGTTGTCGGGCCGGGGGGCTTGCGCTCCCCGCCCTTGCGCCGCGCCCTGCCCTGGCGGAACATCGGCGTCGGAGACGGGAGGTCAGGCGGTGTCACGAATCGGAATCGCATTCTCGGGCGGGCTCACCGCGACCGAGATCGCCGACTGCGCGGAGCGGGCCGAGGCGCTCGGATATGAGTCGGTGTGGGTCGCGGAGGGACATGGCGGCGACCAGTTCGCGATCCTCGCGGCCTGCGCGCTCCGCACACGGCGGGTGCGGCTCGGCACCGCCATCACCAGCGTGTTCGTGCGCACCGCGCCTACCATCGCCATGGCGGCCGCGGCTGTGGACGAGCTTTCCGGCGGCCGGTTCGTGCTGGGCCTCGGGTCGAGCCACAGGGTCCAGGTGGGTCCCGAACACGGGGTGGAATATTCCAGGCCGCTCGGCCGCGTGCGGGACACGACGGCCGTGGTTCGCGCGCTGCTCCGCGACGGCGAGGTCAGCCATGACGGCGAGACGGTCCGGATCGAGCGCTTCGACCTCTGGTTCCGGCCGTTCCGGGGCGACATGCCGATCTACATTTCCGCCCTGTTCCCGAAAATGCTGGAGCTTTGCGGCGAGGTCGCGGACGGCGTGATCCTCACGCGGGGTACGTTGGCGAGCGCGGCCAGGGCGCGCGCGCATGTGGCCGCCGGGGCCGCCCGCGCCGGCCGCGATGCCGGTGCGGTCGAGATTTCGTCGCTGCTGCCGACGAGCGTTGCCGCGGACCGGGGCGAGGCCTTCGCCGCCGCCCGCCCCGGCCTCGCGTTCTATGCGGGCTTCTTCCCCCGCTACAACCGCCTGATTGCCGAAAACGGCTTCGCGCAAGAGGCGGCCGCCATTGCCCGCGCCTGGGCCGCCGGAGACAGGGCGGGCGCCGAGCGGGCCGTTACCGACGACATGATCGCCGCGACCGGCGTTGCAGGGCGACCGGCCGAATGCCGCGAGCGGCTGGAGGCCTATCGCGCCTCGGGCCTCGACCTGCCCATCATCAGCCCCTTCGCCCGCGGCGCCGGCGCGAAGGAGAAGTTCATGGCCGCCATCGACGCCTGCGCGCCCCGGTAGCCGGAGCGTTACGACGGTGTCGCCACGGCCGCGCCTTCGTGGCTGGCGGCGATCTTCATGGCGATATGTTCGCCGGCGGAGATCGGCGGGAATTTCGGCTCTCCGCCCGCCAGCACGCAGGACGGGATGGCGCTGATAGGCGCGTCGTAGTCGGGATGCATGAAATAGCCGATGGTCTGCCGCCGGGACCGGGCGCTGTTCAGGTCGCGGGGGTTGGCGACGCGGTGGAGCGTCGAGGCCCAGCGCCCGTCGGTCCAGCGCGCCATCATGTCCCCGAGATTGACCACGAGCGTTCCGGGCGGCGGCCGGACCGGCTGCCAGGCGCCGTCCGGCATCCGCACTTCCAGCCCGCCGTCGGCATCCGTCATCGCCAGGATCGTCAGCGCGCCGAAATCGGTATGCGCGCCGGTGCGGAGCTGACCCGGCTTCGGCGCCTCGCGGAGCGCCGGGTAGTGGTGGCTCGACAGGATGGAGAAATGGCGGCCGATGCAGCAGGCGAACCAGTCCTCAGACTGGTCCAGCGCCACCGCGAAGATGCGCATGAGGTCCGCCGAAAGCCGCTCATAGGCCCGGTAGATCGCGATCAGCGCCTCGGCGGCGCCCGGCGGTTCGTCGGGGTAGATGTTGGGCGCATAGGCGTTCGCCGCTTCCGGCAGGCCCGCGAAATACGCCCGGTGGTCGTCCACGGGCCCGAGGAAGAAGGTCTCGCGAAGGTCGGGCGGCGCATCCTCTCCCAGCGTGTAGGCCAGGCCCCGCGTGGCGAAACCGTGGAAGCCCCGCTGGCGCGAGGGGCCGGTCGGGTGCCAGCGGTCCTTTTCGGCGCGCGGCAGGTCGAAGAAGGCCCGCGACCGCTCGAAGGCGCGGTCGACGACCGCCGGGTCAATGCCGTGGCCGGAAACGGTGAGGAAGCCGATCCGCTCGCAGGCCCCGGCCACGGCGCGGGCTACCGACGGCTTGTCCCTGCCGTCGAGGAACGGCGCAATGTCGATGGCCGGGATGCTGTCGCTCACGGCGCCGGCCCCGGTTCCGAGAGCGGGGCGTCGACGGCGTCCTCGTAGGGCACGTCGCGGGCGATCAACCCGCCCGCCAGCAGCGCCGCCTTGAGGCGGGCGTAGGCCGCAGGCGGCAGCGCCGTGCTGCGCGGCCAGACGCGGGCCTCCCGGTAGCCGGCCACGATGCGCGCAAAGCTCTCCGGCGGCAGGTCCGGGAAGAACGCCGGGCCCACAAGGGCGGCGGTTTCTTCGGGTTTCGTCTCGTGGATGCGCTGCAGGGCCGCGGCGATGGCGCGGGTCAGCGCCCGGCAGGCGCTGCGGCGTTCGGCGGCGAAGCGCCGGGTCGTGTAGAAGGTGGTGAAGGCGATGTCGCCGCGCACCGAGAACCGGTGCCAGACATGCCCGTGCCCGCCCGAAACCAGGCGTTCGGCATGAGGCTCGAACAATTGCACGACGTCGATCTCGCCCCGCTTCAGCGCCTCGGCGTTCTCGGCCATGGAGGCGTCCGGCGCGCGCGTCAGCGCGGCCGGGTCGATGCCGGCGCGGTCGAGATCGTCATGCAGCGTCAGCCAGGGCGTCGGTACGTCGGTGGCGACGCCGATGCGCGGGCCGACCAGGTCCTCGAAGCGGAACTGCGGGTTTGGCTCGCGCCCGACCAGGATGAACGGGTCGCGGGCCACCACCTGCGCGAAGCAGACCAGCGGGCTCGTTTCCCCGCGGGCCCGGGCGGCATCGTGGTGCATGGCGACCCGCATCGGCCCGCCGAACGATACATTGGCGCGCCTCTCGATCAGCCCCTGGGCCGTCTCCGGCGGCGAGGGCGAGAGCCGAAGATCCACCTCCAGCCCCTCGGCCTCGAACAGTCCGGCGAGTTGCGCCAGGTAGAACGGCGTGTAGCTGCACGCGCGCAGGTTCTCGTAGAGCACGATCTTTTCGCTGGCCATGGCGCGAGAGTAGCGCGCGAAGGCAGCGGGGACGATACTGAACGCTCAGTCGCCCGGTAGTGCGCGCCAGTCCTCGAAGGAGACGGCGCGGCCGGGGAAGGCGGGACTGGTAAAGGGCCAGATGTCGGCGATCCAGGCGCGGACGGTCCGGTAGAGCTCCTCGTCGAGGCCGGTCGCAAGCATGTCGGCGCGCACCCACATCATGACCTTGCAGTCGTGGCCGCGCTTGCGGGTGGGCTTGATGTAGACGCATCCGAGGCAACGGTCTTCGCCGGGCGTCATCACGGTGTAGGCGAAGGAGGAGCGATGCCTGAACTCGTGCTGGTGCCAGCCGAGATCGACGAGGTCGTCCTCGATGGTGAGCCCCTCCGGCCATGAGCCGCCGCTTTCCGGGCTGTAGGTCGCGCGCAGGTGCCCGACGCTCGACATCACGGCGTCGTAATCCTTGACGAGATCGTTGACCGACAGCATCCGCAGGCGGAACCGCGGATGTTCGAGAATGTCGGGAACCTCGAAACCGTCGGGGACGAGGCGGTGGCGGTCGTGCATGGCGCGCTCCGGCATGGCGTTTTCGCTGGCGGCCAATGTACCAGCATCGGCGGCCTGCAATTGCCGTCGGTTCGGCGAGGCCCTACCGTCGGCGGTCTTTCGCCCTGTCGGAGCCAAGCCCTTGCCCGTCTTCCCGTTCCTCGAATTGCGCCGCGCCGCCTGGAACCTGGCGAGCGGCAATGTGCGCCCCGGCGAGGACGTTCTGGTGGTCGCGAGCTCGGACCAGGAGCCGGCGCTGGTCGATGCGCTTGTCGCGGCGGCCGACGCGGCGGGCGCAGGCACAGCGACGGCCGCCATCATCGCCTGCCCGGACGACATGGCCGACTACCGCCACCCGGCCCCGGTCATCGCCGCGGCCGAGCGCGCCGGCCTCACCATCGTGGCGACCTCCATCCGCTTCCCGCGCGCCTATGACGATCTCAGCCGCGCGCTCTTCGCCGCCGGGCGCCGGCAGGTGCTCATCAACAACGCGCCGCTGGAGGATTTCGTCCGCGGCGCGGCGCTCGCCGATCCGGAGGAATTGCTGGATCGGACGCGCAGGCTCGCCGGGGCGGTCTCGGCGGCGCGTTCCGTGCGCGTCGCATCGCCGAACGGTACCGACCTCACCGTCCGGGTCTGCCGGCCCTGCCTGCCGCTTACCGGCTTCGCGGAAGAGGACACGGGCTTCGGCTCCTTCCCCAGCGGCGAGGCCATGCTCTCGCCGGAAGAGGGAAGCGCGGAGGGCGTCTTCGTGGCCGACGCCTTCGGCCAGGTGGTCTATCTCGCCGATACCGGGCCGCAGCTCGGCCTGCTGGAAGACCCGGTCCGGCTGGAGTTCGCCGGCGGCCGGCTGACCGGCCTCTCCGGCGGCGCGGCCGCCCGGCGGCTGGAGGCTGTGCTCGACGCGGCGGACGGCAATGCGCGGCTGCTCGCCGAGCTTGGCCTCGGGACCAACGGCCACGCGCGCGCGGTCGGCCATGTGGAGAACAAGTTCCGCCTCGGCACCGCCCATATCGCGCTCGGCGACAACCACCTGATCGGCTGGCGCGCGGCCGGCATTTACGGCGGCACGATAGAGAGCAACCGCCACATCGACCTCGTCGCCGACGATATCCGCATCGAGATCGACGGGGCCGCCGTCGCGCCCTGAGCGCGGCGGCGGCGGGCGGGAGGCTGGCACGCGGGCGGCGGCCGGGCTAGGCTTGGGTGTGAGAGGGAAGAATGCACCTGCCGCGGACCGGGAGGACAGGCCGCCGGGTGCGGCGCTTCATCGAAAGGGAGAGAAGCATGAGGAAGAGTATCGGGACGCTCTGGAAATCGGCCCTGCTGGCCGCTTCCGCCGCTGTGGTCGGTGGAGCCGCGCAGGCCGAGGAGATCAAGCTGCGCTGGGGCCACTATCTGCCGAACAGCGCGTTCGTGCAGGTGGAGAAGAACTTCGCGCAGAAGATCGAGGAGCGCACCAACGGCCGGGTGAAGATCGAGATCACCTTCGCCGGCGGCCTCGGCAAGGGCCCCGAAGTGGCCACGCTGGCCGGTCGCGGCGCCATTGACATGGCGTCCGTCGCGCCGGGCTACTACCCGGACCAGCTGCTGTTCTGGAAGGCCTGCCAGATTCCCTTCGTCTTCGACGAGCCGAAGGAAGCGATCAACATCCTCTACAGGTCCTATCAGGAGTTCCCGATCTTCAAGGAGGAGCTCGACAGGATCAACGTCATGTACCTGTTCCAGCAGCCGCTGGGCTCCTACTACATGACCGGCCCGGACCCGAACTGCGACACCGTCGAAGGGCTCAAGGGCAAGAAGATCCGCAGCTTCGGCGCCGACCTGCCGAAAATGCACGCCGCCATCGGCGCGGTCCCGGTCACGGTCAGGCCGACGGAAGTCTATGAGGCGCTGCAGCGCGGGACCATCGACTATTCGTTCCTGAATGCCGGCAATGTCGAGAGCCTGCGCCTCTACGAGCCCGGCAAATACAGCTGCGGCACCGCCATGACGATTGCGGGACACCTGATCGTCATCGGCAAGGGAAGCTGGGACAAGCTGCCGCCGGACGTCCAGGAAATCTTCGCGGACCAGGCGCGGAAGAGCCAGCAGGAATATCTCGACTGGCTGGAGACCGGCACGGCCTCTTCCATCGCCAATATCGAGAAGGCGGGCGGCGTCTTCAAGGAGTTCCCGGCCTCCGAGCTCGCCAAGTGGGTGGCCGCCACGCCCGACCTGCTGAAGGGCTGGGAGGAAGCCATGGCCGGGCGCGGTCTGGGCGACCAGGCGAAGGAAGTCCGCGCGGCCTGGCGCGAGTGGGCGAAGTAGCGTCCGCACGCATCCGGCTGCCTCCAGGCGAGGCAAACGAGACCGCGGCTCCGGCATATGCCGGAGCCGCGGTCTCGTTTGCCTCGCCTGGAGGCAGCCGGATGCGTGCGGACGCTACTTCGCCCACT
>JAJECZ010000309.1 GCA_022821735.1 Alphaproteobacteria bacterium
TGGTCGGCCTGCGTCCGTCGCCGGGCCGCGTGCCCCGCGGTCCTTCCGACAGCAGCTTCAACTACCTCTCCGTGAACGGCCCGATGGCGCGCAATGTCGCAGACGCCGCGCTCTTCTTGGACGTGATGGCCGGCCTCGATCCCCACGACCCGCTGTCCTGGCCCGCTCCCTCGGTGCCCTATCGCGACGCCGTCGCTGCGCCGGTCAAGCCTCGCCGCATCGCGTTCAGCCCCGATCTCGGCTTCATGCCGGTCGATCCGGAAGTACGGGACATCTGTGCCGGCGCGATGACGCATTTCGAGGCGATGGGCGTGTCCGTGGACGAACGCACACCGGACTTTTCCGGTGCCATGGAGGCGTTCCACACCTTCAGGGCCGTCCTGTTCGTCACCGACCATGCCGAGCGGATGAAGGCGCACCGCGACAAGTTCAAGCCAGAGATCGTCTGGAACTACGACAAGGGCCTGGCGCTCGCCGCGGCCGATATCGCACAGGCCGAGGCCGGGCGGGCGGCGCTCTTCCAGCGCATGGCCGATTTCTTCGAGGAGTTCGACCTGCTCGCCTGCCCGACGGCGGCGGTGCCGCCTTATTCGCTGGACCAGCGCTATGTGGACCGGATCGGCGATACCCGGTTCGACAATTATGTGGACTGGATGGGCCTGCAATGCGCGGTCACGGTTACGTCTTCGCCCGCGATCAGCATCCCCTGCGGCTTCACCGCGGACGGACGCCCCGTCGGCCTTCAACTGGTCGCCCGCCGCCGGGGCGAGGCGGAGCTGCTGCAGGCTGCGGCGCTGTTCGAGCAGGCGGCCGACCTTGACGGCCTGCTGCCGATCGACCCGAGGGACCCTGCTTCCTGAGACGCCGTCGCGTCAGGTAAGGACTTCGATGGAATCGACTTTCCCGACATAGAAGGCGGCATGGCCGGCGATGGCCGCGCATTCGTCGTACGGTTCGGGATAGCTCCAGACTGCATCCTCGGCGATCCGGTCGTCCACCGCGAGTGTGCGGTAGCGGGCGTCGCCCTTGAATGGGCAGTGGCTCGTCCGCTCGCTGGGCCGCATCAGGTCGAGGTTCAGGTCCGCCTCGGGGATGTAGTGGACCGGCGGATAGCCGCTCTCACGCATGAGCAGCGCCCGGCGGCTGTCCGCTATGGTCCGGCCGGCGAAGGTCACCACGACCCGGCCTTCGGCGGGCCCGATGTCCACGCGGTGGTCGGGACGCTTGCGGAATCCGGGGGCGGGGTTGGGCATGGCGTTCTTCACCTTTCTCCCCTGAGGGCGTTTACGAAATCGGTCAGGCCCGTCTGCCGTGTGCGCCGTCGCCTCTCGGCGTGGAGAATGCTGCGCACCTCGGCAATGCTGGCCTCCAGGTCGGCGTTGATGACGACATAGTCGTATTCCGCGTAGTGGCTCACCTCGTCGAGCGCCTTCGCCATGCGCGCGCGGACGACCTCTGCGCTATCCTGGGCGCGGGCGTGCAGGCGCCGTTCCAGTTCCTCGATGGAAGGCGGCAGCACGAAGACGCCGACCAGGTCGGTCCGGGCCTTCTCGGCAATCTGCTGCGCGCCTTGCCAGTCGATGTCGAACAGCATGTCGCGCCCTTCCTCCAGTGCCGCTTCGACCGGCGCGCGCGGCGTGCCGTAGCGGTGACCGAAGACTTCGGCATGTTCCAGGAACGCGCCTTTCTCGACCATCGCCTGGAACTCGGCATCGCCTACGAAAAAATAGTCGCGCCCCTCCACTTCCCCGGTCCGGGGCGGACGGGTCGTGGCGCTGACCGAGAGCGCGATGTGCTCCTCCCGGTCCAGCAGGGCGCGGCTGATGGTGCTCTTGCCGGCCCCGGAGGGCGAGGACAGCACCAGCATGAGGCCGCGCGTTGCGACGGGTCGGGACGGCTTCATTCGACGTTTCGCGCCTGTTCGCGGAAGGCTTCCAGAACGGCCTTGAGCTCCAGCACCGTGCGCGTGAGGTCCAGGTCCGCCGACTTGGAACCGAGCGTATTCGCCTCGCGGTGAATTTCCTGGCAGAGGAAATCGAGCTTGCGTCCGACCGCCTCCCCGGACACGAGCAGGGCGGCAACCGCCTCCAGATGCGCGTCGAGCCGGTCGAGTTCCTCGCGAACGTCCGCCTTCGCGGCAAGCAGCGCCACTTCCTGGGCGAGCCGTTCCTCGGGAAGGTCTGCGTCCAGTGCGGCAACGGCCGCGGCAAGCCTGTCCCGCAAAGCCGCCGGCTGGGACGCCGCCAGGTCCCGTGCTGCCCGGGCCTGCCCCCGCATGGCGATGAGATGCGCGTCGAGCGCCGCGCCGAGCGCCCGGCCCTCCGTGCGCCGAGCCTCCAAAAGCCCGTCCAGCACCTCCTCCAGGGTCGCGAGCAGCGGCGCTTCGTCCCGCTCTTCCGGCCCCGGATCGGCCGCCTCGATAACGCCGCGCAGCGCCATCAGCCCGGCGATGTTCCCGCCTCCCCGCCGGCCCGCGACATCCGCCAATTCGTCGAGCCACGCCTCGTCCACCCGGTAGCGCTGCCGGCCCGATGCCGGTTCGAAGCGCAGTTCGACCGTGACGCTGCCGCGCGCGAAACGGGACTGTACCGCCTGGCGGACCTGCGGTTCCAGCCCGTCCCAGCCGGAAGGCAGCCGCAGGCGCAGGTCAAGGCCGCGATGGTTGACCGAACGGGCCTCCCAGCTCCAGTCGGGCCCGGCCGCCGAGGCGAAACCGGTCATGGATGAGAGCGGCGTCACTGCAGGTGCCTCGACAGCCTGCGGTAGCGGGCCACGTTCCGGTTGTGCTCGCGAAGGGTACGCGCGAACAGATGGCCGCCGGCGCCATCTGCGACGAAATAGAGCGCGCCGGTCTCAGCCGGCCGCGCCGCCGCTTCCAGAGCTGCGAGGCCAGGATTGGCGATCGGCCCGGGCGGCAGTCCGCGGATGCGGTAGGTGTTGTAGGGATGCTCCACCCGGAGGTCGGCGCGGGTAAGCGGGCGGCCCAGCCCCTGCCGGCCGCCGGTAAGCGCATAGATGACGGTCGGGTCCGCCTGGAGGCGCATGCCGCGCTTCAGGCGATTGACGAAAACCCCGGCAACCCTGGCGCGCTCTCCGGAAACGCCGGTTTCCTTCTCGACGATTGAGGCCAGCGTGAGCAGTTCCGTCTCGTTCTTCAGTGGCGAGCCCGCAGACCGGTCGCGGAACAGCCTCGCAAGCACTTTGCCCATGCCGCGCTGCATGCGGGCCACCAGGTCCGCGCGGCTGTCGCCGTAGCTGTAGTGGTAGGTTTCCGGCAGCAGCCTCCCCTCGCCTGGATCGGGCGGTTCGCCCTCCAGCCCTTCGGCGCCTCGCACCAGGTCGAGCACGGCCAAAGTCGTGAGGCCTTCGGGCACCGTGAGCCGCCGCACGACGGTTCTGCCCGCCACCAGCAGGTCGTGAACTGCGGCTGCGCTGGCCCCGACGGGGAAGTCGTATTCGCCCGCCTGCAGCCGGTTCTGCGATCCGTCCATGATCACGAAAGCCCGAAAGACCAGCGGGCGGCGCAACACCCCCCGTTCAGCGAGCAACCGCGCCAGCGGGGCAAGCCCGGTGCCGTTCGGCACCACGACCCGCCGCACCTCCTTGAGCGGGCCGGGCGCGTTGAAGTCGTCCCACGCCCAGAAGGCGAGCCCGCCGGCTGCCGCCGACACCAGTGCCAGAAATACGCCGACAAGCCGACGGCGGCGCATTCGGGTTCAAGGCGCGCCGGCGAAGACCAGCGACGTATTGGTACCGCCGAACCCGAAGGAGTTGGAAAGCGCATGGTCGATCCTGCGTTCCTTCGCCGCGCCGGGCACGAGGTCGAGGTCGCAGCCTTCGGACGGGTCTTCGAGATTGAGCGTCGGCGGCGCGACACCGCATTGCACGGCCTTGATGGTGAAGATCGCCTCGACGGCCCCGGCCGCGCCAAGCAGGTGGCCGTGGGCGGACTTGGTGGAGGACATGGACAGCTCGTAGGCGTGGTCTCCGAACAGGCGCTTCACGGCGCCGAGCTCGATCTCGTCGCCGAGCGGCGTCGAGGTCCCGTGGGCGTTGATGTAGTCGATGCTCCCGGGGTCGAGCCCGGCCCGCTTCAGCGCCGCCTCCATGGCGCGGTAGCCGCCGTCACCGTCGGCTGCGGGCGCGGTGATGTGGTGGGCGTCGCCGGAGAGGCCGTAGCCGACGATCTCGGCATAGATCCGGGCCCCGCGCGCCTTCGCGTGCTCATATTCCTCCAGCACGATGCAGCCCGCGCCCTCGCCCATGACGAAACCGTCACGCGCCTTGTCCCAAGGCCGGGAGGCGCGTTCGGGCTCGTCGTTGAAATGCGTCGAAAGCGCCCGCGAGGCCGCGAACCCGGCGATGCCGAGGCGGCAGATCGCGGCCTCCGCCCCGCCCGCGACCATGACATCGGCGTCGTCCAGCGCGATCAGTCGGGCCGCGTCGCCGATGGCGTGCGCCGCGGTCGCGCAGGCGGTGACCACCGAATGGTTCGGGCCCTTGAAGCCGTATCTGATCGAGACCTGCCCGGAGACGAGGTTGATGAGCGCGGAGGGGATGAAGAACGGGCTGATGCGCCGGGGGCCGCGTTCCTGCAGCAGGATCGAGGCATCGTGAATGGTCTGCAGGCCGCCGATGCCGGAGCCGATCATGACGCCGGTGCGGTTCCGGCCCTCCTCGTCCTCCGGCTCCCAGCCCGCGTCCCCGACCGCCTGGTCGGCCGCCACCATGCCGTAGATGATGAACGGGTCGAGCTTGCGCCGTTCCCTGGCAGGCAGCCAGTCCTCCGGGTCCCAGCGGCCGTCCTCACGGCTTCCCGCCGGCAGGTGCGCAGCGATCCGGCAGGGCAGGTCGGAAACATCGAAAGACTCGATGGGGCCGATACCGGATTCGCCCTCGACCAGCCTTTTCCAGGAAGGTTCGACGCCGACTCCCATCGGCGAAACCAGGCCCATACCGGTGACCACCACGCGGCGCATGCCGTTTCTCCCCGGCCGCGTCAGGCGTTTTCGTTGATGTAGTCGATCGCGTTCTTCACCGTCACGATCTTCTCTGCGGCATCGTCGGGGATTTCGACGCCGAACTCCTCTTCGAAAGCCATGACCAGTTCGACCGTATCGAGGCTGTCCGCACCGAGGTCGTCGATAAAGCTCGCCCCTTCCACGACCTTGCCTTCGTCCACACCGAGATGTTCCACGACGATCTTCTTCACGCGATCGGCGATATCGCTCATTCAGTCCCCTCCCTTCGGAATGTTTTTGTGGGCTTGCCGATGCGGCCTCAAGGCCCCGACAGGATGGCACGGCTCTTAGCACAGCCCGCATGAGCGGGCCAGAGGCGCATCATATCATCGCCATGCCGCCATTTACGTGCAAGGTCTGGCCGGTGACATAAGCCGCCTCGTCGCTGGCGAGGAACACCGCCGCCGCCGCGACATCCTCCGGATTGCCGAAGCGTCCCGCGGGCACCCGGTCGAGCGCCTGGTCGCGCTGTTTCTCGTTCAGGTCCCGGGTCATGGCGGTGTCGATGAACCCCGGCGCAATGCAATTGACTGTCACCCCCCGCCCCGCGACCTCCGCGGCCACGGCCTTCGTCATGCCGATCATGCCGGCCTTGGAGGCCGCATAGTTAGCCTGGCCCGGATTGCCGGTAACGCCGACCACGGAGGAGATCGCGATAATGCGCCCGCGCCGGCGGCGCATCATGCCGCGCAACGCTGAGCGGGCGAGGCGGAAGCCGGCCGTCAGGTTGATGTCGAGGACCGTCTGCCAGTCCTCGTCGCGCATGCGCAGGAACAGTCCGTCTCGCGTGACGCCGGCATTGCTGACCAGGATGTCGAGCGGGCCGAGTTCTTCTTCCGCCCGCGCGACCAGGCCGTCCGCCGCCTCGCCGTCGCCGAGATTGCAGGGCAGGACCGCCGCACCGTCGAGTTCGCCGGCCAGCGCCTCGAGCGCCGCCTCGCGGGTGCCCGAAAGTCCGACCCGGGCCCCCTGCGCCGCCAGCGCGCGGACAATCGCGGCGCCGATGCCGCCCGATGCGCCGGTGACCAGCGCGATTCTGTCCCGGAGATCGAACATGGGTTCCTGACCGTCTTTCCTAGCTGTCGATGGCGAGTTCGGACATGGGGTAGCCGGCGCTGCGGGGAATGCGCAGCACCCGTCCGGCAGGCGTGGCCGCTATGCGGGTCATCACCGTCTCCACGGGTTCGGCCTCCGCGCGCCTGAGCGCGTCGTCCACGTTGCGTGACCGCGCCAGCCTGGAAAGGATGGCGCGGGTCGGGAACATGATCGGCCGGCTCCCCTCGGCCGCATCCCTGAGCGCGGTTTCCGGGTCGATCCAGAGCGAGTCGACGGATTCGGAGCCGTCATGGCGTCCGTCCTGGCTCGGCGGCAGGGCGGCCAGGTAGAAATGCACGTCGAACCGCCGCGCCGAATGCTCGGGCGTGATCCAGTGCGCGCAATGGCAGAGCGCCGCCGTATCGGCAACGAGGTCCTCGGCTTCGAGGAAGCTCATGAACGACACGCCGCCGTCATGCACGCTGGCCCGCCAGCGCGCCACCATCCGCCCGGCGTCTTCCGGCGGCAGCATGGTCCCCGCTCGCACCGCGAGCAGCACACCGGTTTCCTCGAACGCCTCGCGCACGGCCGCGATGCGGTGCGCCCGCGCCCTCTCGCCGAAGCGGCCGGTGGCGCGGGCGGCGAGCGCGGGGTCTCCGTCTTCCGGATCGACCTTGCCGCCCGGAAAGACCAGCGCACCCGAGGAAAAGTCGAGCTCCGGGCTGCGCAGCACCATGAAGACTTCGAGGCCGGCCGGGCCGTCGCGCAGGATCAGCACGCTGGCGGCGGGTTTCGGAATGGCCGGAGGATGCTCCATGTGCGCCCTTATAGCGGCGGCGGAGGACAAGGGCACGGGCATTCCGTCGCGCAGGGCGCGCAGGGCTTGAAATCCGTATCGTTCCGGTACAGTTTCCAATCCGGAGCGAATGACTACGGATTGAGGCGATGCTGAGACTGAGCCGGATGAATGACTACGCCGTCGTCGTTCTGGGGCAATTGGCGTCCCGGCCCGAACGGCCGCGTTCGGCGAGCGAGGTCGCCGAGGCGACGGGCCTCGCCGCTTCCACCGTGTCCCAGGTGCTGAAGGCGCTGGCCCATGCCGGGCTGGTGGCCTCGGTCCGGGGCGCGCATGGCGGCTATACGGCCGACCGGCCGCCGGAAGACATTTCCGTCGCCGAGATCGTGCTGGCGGTGGACGG
>JAJECZ010000456.1 GCA_022821735.1 Alphaproteobacteria bacterium
TTCGCCGCCAACGCCCGCGCCAACGAGGCGTTCCGGGCCGCCCACAGGTCCGGCGCCGTCGAGAACCTGGAAGCCTGGCTCGCATCATGACGGTCGTACTCGTTACCGGAGCAGCGCGGCGCATCGGCCGCCATCTGGCGCTCGGGTTCGGCCGCTCGGGTTGTTCCATCGGCATCCACTACAACGGCTCCAGGCGCGAGGCGGAAACCCTCGCCGGAAGGATCGGGCATGCCGCGCTGCTTCCCGCCGATCTTGCGGCGTGGGACGCGGCGGAAGCCCTGATCGCCGGCTGCGAAGCCGAGCTGGGGCCCGTCGATGTTCTCATCAACTGCGCTTCCACCTTCGAGTATGACGACATGGAAACGCTGGAAGCCGGGACCTGGGCCCGCAATATCGCCGTCAATCTGGCGGCCCCGGTCAATCTGATCCGGGCCGTCGCCGCCCGCGGACGCCGGGCCGTCGCCGTCAATTTCCTCGACTTCAAAGTCTGGCGGCCAAGCGCATCCTTTCTCTCCTACACACTGGCCAAGACCGCGCTCCAGAACGCCACGACGATGCTGGCGCAGGCGCTGGCGCCGACGGTGCGGGTCAATGCGGTGGCCCCCGGCGTCGTGCTGCCGAGCGGCGGCCAGAGCGCCGACGAATACCGGGCGGTCGTCAGCTCTACCCTGCTGGAGCGCGAGATCGCGCTGGACGACCTGTTCCGGGCGGTGCGTTATCTCGTCGAAACGGAGAGCATTACGGGCGAGACGCTCTATGTTGACGCCGGATTCCGCTTTCAGGACTATGAGGACGTCGAGACGGCGATGATCGAGGAATGACGCGGACCTGGCAGCGTGTGGCCCTCGAAGGCATTGCGGTAGAGGCCAGGATAGGCGTCGCGGACTGGGAACGCCATCCGGACAGGCGCCAGCGCCTGCTGGTCGATGTCGAAATGACCCGGCCCGGGTGGGAAACGGCCCGCAGCCTCGACGACTGCATCGATTACGACCGCGTCTATCGGCATGTGACCTCCGAGTGGCCCGACCGTCCGCACACGGACCTGCTGGAAACGCTTGTGGACGAACTTCTGGATGTTTGCCTGCAGGACCCCAGGGTTGTCTGGTGCCGCGTCTGCGTGCGCAAGCCGGACATCTATAACGGGCGCGCCGTGCCGCTTGTCGAGGCCGCGCGCGAACGATGACGGCGGAGGCGGTTCGAGCCGCTCGTACGCTTCCCGGCCTGCTGGACGCCCTCGCCGACAGCGCGCCCGAACATGAATTCCTGGTCTATCGCGACGAACGATGGACCTATGGCGCCTTCCGCGAAGAAGTCGCTCGGATCGCCGCCGGGCTCCATGCGCGCGGCATCCGGCGGGATGACAATGTCGGCCTCCTGATGGGCAATTGCGCGGAATGGCTCGCGGTCATGTTCGCGGCGCTTTCGCTCGGCGCGCGGGTGGTCGCCGTCAATACCTGGTTCCGCACCCACGAGCTTCGCCATGTCTTCGCCAGGACCGACATCAGGCTGCTGGTCTCCGCCGACCGCTATCTCGGCCAGGACTATCTCGCGCTGCTCCGGGAGGCCGGCGCGTTCGGGAAGGTCGGAACTGTCGTCACGCTCGGCGAGACGCCGCCCGACGCGCTGCCCTATGCCGTTCTCCGCCGCGGGCCGGGCGTCTTTCCCGGCCCGGAGCCGGACGATGTCGCGCAAATCCTGTTCACCTCCGGCACCACCGCCATGCCGAAGGGCGCGCAGCTTACCCATCGCGGCATCATCGAGAACATGCGCACCATCGGCGAGCGGATGCGGATGGGACCTCGGGATCGGGTCTGGCTTGCCATCAATCTCTTCTGGAGCTTCGCCGCCGCCAACGCCCTCGGCGCGGCGCTCACCCGCGGCGCGACGATTGTCCTGCAACATGCCTTCGAGCCCGGCGAGGCGATGGCGCTGATCGAGCGGGAACGCTGCTCGGTCTTCTACGGCCTTCCCAACATGGCGCATGCGATGTGGGAGCATCCCGACCGGCCTTCGCGCGATCTTTCGTCGCTCCGAACGGGGCTCTCCATCGGCACTCCCGGCGAGATGGCGCTGATCGAACGGCTCGGGGTCGAACGAATCCTTCAGGTTTACGGCCTGACGGAAGCCTATGGAAACTCGGCGGTTTGCGACTATGACGATCCGAAGGAGGTCCGGCACATGACCTGCGGCCGTCCGCTGCCGGGGCAGGAGTTCCGGCTTGTCGATCCCGAGACGGGGCTCGATGGCGAGCGGGGAGAGATATGGCTGCGCGGCCGGAACATGCCGGGCTACTACAACGACCCGGAGCGCGACCGGGAAATCTTCACCGCCGACGGCTGGATGAAGACCGGGGACCTCGCAGCGTGGGACGCCGGCGGCCGGCTGCTCTTCCGGGGACGCCTGAAGGAGATGCTGAAGTCGGGCGGCATCAACATCGCGCCGCGCGAAATCGAGCTCTTTCTACAGGACCAGCCGGGCGTTGCGGAGGCGTACGTTGTCGGCCTGCCGGACACCGTGAAGGGAGAGGTGCCCGTAGCGGTCGTGGTCGCCGAACCCGGCTCGTCGCCGGATGCCGAAACGCTGAGGCAGGCCTGCCGGGCGGAGCTCGCCGCCTACAAGACGCCGCGGCGCATCGAGATCGTCGGGCGCGAAGCGCTGCCGGTCACGGCGACCGGCAAGGTCCGCAAGCTCGAACTCGCAGAACGGCTTGCACAGCGCTCCTGACCGGCCCCGTCCAATTAGCGCGGCAGGCCGCGCAGCCAGTCCGAGAGCGCCTTGCCGATCTCGTCAGGGGAGTCTTCCTGGACGAAGTGGCTTCCCCTGACCTTCGCTACGGTCTGGTTCGGCCAGCCGAGGCAGAAATCGCGCTGCGAGCCGGTGAGAATGGCGCCCGGTTCGGCGTCGATGAACAGCTTGGCGACATCGGACCCTGCCAGCCATTCCGAATAGGCGCGGACGATCTCCACGACGTCTTCCGGTTCCCCGGAGATCGGAATCTCGCGCGGCCATGTCAGGGTCGGACGGCGGTCTTCGCCCGGCGCCGCAAAAGGCTGGCGGTAAACCGCCATTTCCTCCCCAGAGATCTTCCGCAGGATCGAGCCGGGCAGCACGCGCTCGACGAACACGTTCTTCTCCAGCACCATCCCCTCGCCCGCCGGCGAGCGGAAACCCTGGAACACAGCCTTCGCCGCTTCCGGCCATTCCTCCCAGGTCACCGGCCGGACGAGCGCCTCCATGTAACAGAAGCCCTGCACCCGGTCGCGGTGCCGGTTGCCCCAGTCGAAGCCGAGCGCCGACCCCCAGTCATGGATGACGAAAACGGCATTGCCTCCGAGGCCGACGGCATCGAGGAAACCGTCCAGATATTCGCGGTGTTCGACGAAGCGGTAGCTGCCGGGTCCGGGATCGTCGAGCTTGTCGCTGTCGCCCATGCCGATCAGGTCCGGCGCCAGGCACCGGGCCTGCCCCGCCACATGCGGCATGATGTTGCGCCAGAGGTAGGACGAGGTCGGATTGCCGTGCAGGAAGACGACGGGGTCGCCCTCCCCCGTCTCGACATAGGCCATGCGCTTGCCCTTCACCTCGACGAAGGACTTCGGCAGTTCGGCGGCATTCATGGACGGCTATTTCCCGGTGAAGTTCGGTTTGCGTTTCTCGGCGAAGGCGCCCACGCCCTCGCGTCCGTCGGCGCTGGAAGCACGGGCGGCGATGGAACGGGACTCCAGTTCCATCTGCGTTTCGAGGCCGTTCTGGAAGCTCTCCATCATCAACCGCTTGACCGCGCCATAGGCTCCCGTCGGCCCGTCGGCGAAGGCGCGCGCCTGTTTCTCCGCCTCCGCCATCAGGTCGGCGTCCGGAACCACGCGATCGACGATGCCGAGTTCGTGCGCCTCGGCCGCGCTCAGCATCCGGTTGGTCAGCGCCAGCTCCTTGGCACGGCGGAAGCCCGTCAATCGGGGCAGGAACCATGTCGAGCTGCCGTCCGGCGACAGTGCGGCGGCCGTATAGGCCATGGTGAACCGGGCGCTCTCGCCCGCAAAGATGACGTCCCCTGTCATCGCGAGCGACATCCCGCCGCCCGCAGCCATGCCGTTGACCGCCATGACCACCGGGGCATCCATCCGGTTCATCACCGCAATGCCCGTGTGAAGGCTCGCGGTCATCTCGGACAGCACCGACTCCACCCTGTCGCCGGCCTGCAGGAAGAATTTGAGGTCGCCGCCGGCGCTGAACATCTTGCCTGCACCGGTCATCAGCACGGCCCGCACCGCCCTGTTCTTGTCGCAGTCGATCATGATGCGATGGAACGCCCGGACGAACTCCAGGTCGAAGGCGTTGGCGGCATCCGGTCGATTGAGCGTCACATGGGCGAGGCCGTCGCGGACTTCGTAGAGGATCGGGTCTTCGGACATCGCGCGGCTACTCCACCAACAGGACCGTGGAACCCGTGGTCCTGCGGCCTTCCAGGTCTTCATGCGCCTTCCTGGCGTCCGCCAGCGCATAGGTCTGGTTGACCTCGATCCTGACCTTGCCCGAGGTCACCATGCCGAACAGAGCCCCGGCGGAGTCCTGCACTTCCTGCTGCGTCACGGCGTAATGCGCGAGCGACGGGCGGGTGACGAAGAGCGAGCCCTTAGCTCCGAGCACGCCGGGCGCGAACGGCTCGGCCGGGCCGGAGGCGTTGCCGAAGGAGACCATCAGGCCGCGCGGCGCAAGGCAGTCGAGCGACTCGTCCCAGGTCGATTTGCCGACGCTGTCATAGACGACCGGAACACCTGCGCCTCCCGTCAGCTCGCGCACCTGCCGGGCAATGCCGCCCTGTTTGTAGTCGATCATGTGGTCGTAGCCGTATTTTGCCGCGAGGGCGCACTTCTCGGGCCCGCCCGCCGTGCCGATCACGGTCGCGCCGAGCGCGCTGGCCCATTGCCCCGCAATCAGGCCGACGCCGCCGGCCGCGGCATGGAACAGGATGGTCTGGCCCGCCGACACCTTGAAGGTGCGGTTGAGCAGGTATTCGACGGTCATGCCCTTGAGCATCATCGCTGCGGCTTGCCTGTCGTCGATCCCGTCGGGCAGTTTCACCAGGCGGTCGGCGGGCATGATGCGCGCCTCCGAGTAGGAGCCCGGCGGACCCATCGCGTAGGCGGCGCGGTCTCCCGGCGCGATATGATCGACCCCCTCTCCGACCGCCTCGACAACGCCTGCTCCCTCGGTGCCGATGCCGCTCGGCATGGGCAGTTCGTAGAGCCCCGAGCGGTGATAGGTGTCGATGTAGTTCAGGCCGATTGCCGTGTGCCGGATAAGGGCTTCGCCGGGGCCGGGCTCGCCGACCGTCACCGTGCGAAGCTCCATCGCCGACGGAGGGCCGGGCCTGTCGATCTGTATGGCTTTGACCTGCATCCTGCCTCACTTTATGTAGCGTCGTCCCGTTGTTTCGCGCATCGCCGCAGATTCCGCAAGGAGCATCCATGACCCGTTACGCCGACATGCCGGAAGGTATGGCCAAACACCTGGCGCGCCTGCCGCTGCCCGAAATCGAGGGCGGCGCCTTCGTTTCCGGGCCGCCGCTTTCCGAACGCCAGGTCGCCGTGGTTTCCTCCGCGGGCCTCGGCAGGCGCGGAGACCGTCCGTTCGGTCCCGGAGCCGTCGATTACCGGGTGCTGCCGACGGATACCGACGCCAATGACATCCTGATGAGCCACATTTCGGTCAATTACGACCGGACCGGCTTCCAGCAGGACCTCAACATCGTCTATCCGGTGGAGCGCCTCGAAGAAATGGCTGCCCGCGGCGAGATCGGCGGCGTTGCGGCCCACCATTACTCCTTCATGGGCGCGAGCGACCCCGCGCCGATGCAGTCCTTCGCCGAGGATGTCGCGGCCGCCATGCAGGCCGAAGGCGTCGATACGGCGCTGCTGGTCCCCGTCTGACCGAACTGCACGCGCGCCGTGTGCGCGCTTGCCCACTATCTGGAGCGCAAGGGCATCGCGACGGTGGTCATCGCCCTCGTCCACGAACATGCCGAGGCGATCGCCAGTCCGCGCACGCTTTCCGTGCCGTTCGAGCTCGGCAGGCCGCTCGGTGCGCCCGACAACCCGGAGTTCCAGCTCCGGGTGTTGCGCGCCGCCCTTGCGCTGCTCGACCGGCCCGCCGGCCCTGTGCTGGAGGAGTTCCCCGACCCGGCGCCCGAACCCGCGGACTATGACGGCTGGGCCTGTCCGATATCCCTTCCCCAGCCGGGGACGGGAGCGGACGGCAGTCACGAGCGGCTTGTCGCGGACGAGATCGCGCGGCTTCGGCCCTGGTGGGATCTGGCGAAGGAGCGGCGCGGACGCACCACTGTAGGGGCCAGCGGTTACGACATTGAGGAAGCGGCGCGGATCGTCTGCCGCTATGCCGACGGCGGGAAGCCGGACGCACCGGGGCCCGAGCGCAAGCTGTCGCGCTCGCTGAAACTCGCCTGCGACGACCTGATGGCCTTCTATACCGAAGCCGCCACGGCGCAGCCTGGAGGGGTCGGCTCGCAGGACCTGTCCGACTGGTTCTGGGGCGAGACTGCCGCCGGCAGGGCGTTTCTGGCGCTGCGCGAGCGGGCGGCCGGCGAACAGGACAAGGGCATGCAGCTCGTCGGCAACCTGCTCGTACTGCCGAGGAGCCAGGCCCACCGCGCAATGGCCTAGAAATGGCCTGATTCTTGAGCCTATATGGCGCCATGGCGCGTCAGGGCGACAGAAGAGGCAAGGGAAGCGCGGGGCAGCGGCGCCGGGGCGGCCCGAGCCTGCGCAAAGGGGCGGGCGGCAAGTCCGGCCCGGCGCCGAAGTCGCCGATTTCGCCCGGTGAGAAAATCCAGAGGGGAGCGGGGAAGGCTGCGCCCGGGCGGAAATCGCCGCGGCGAACGCGCAGCAGAAGGCGGAGAGGCGGCGGCTCCGGGGCCCGCCGGCCCGTATGGCGGCGGCTTATTTCCGGGATTGCGGTCGCGGGCGTTTGGGGGCTGGTAGCCCTTATCGCGGTACTCGCCTATTTTTCCTACACATTGCCCAATGTCGAGCAGGCAGCGGAAAGCGGTCGGCGTCCCGGCATTTTCCTCAACGATGTGGACGGCAATCCCGTCCTCGCGAAGGGCGATCTTTACGGCGATCCGGTCAATGCCGCCGAACTGCCCGACTATGTGCCGCGCGCCGTGATCGCG
>JAJECZ010000144.1 GCA_022821735.1 Alphaproteobacteria bacterium
CGATCGCGGCGCTGGAAGGACTTTCAGGCGCGCTGCGCTATTCTGCGGCCGAGACGATAGCGGCGGCGCATGCCGCGCTCGGCGACAGGACGGCGGCAGTCGCGGGATTCAAGGCGCTGGCCGATGACACGGCCGCTCCCGTCGGCGTCCGCCGGCGTTCGGCGGAAATGCTGGCTGCGCTGGGAGAAGCCTCATGAGACAGGCGCTGCTTCTGGTGGCCGGAGGAGTGTTTCTCCTCGCCGGCTGCGGGTCGGACGGCTGGTTCGGCGAAGCCGAAGACCCGCCCCTGCCGGGCGAACGCATTGCCGTGCTCGCGCTGGAGAGCGCGCTTGAAGGGGATCCCGAGGCCGCTCAGCGCCCCATGCGGCTGCCCGAACCGGTCGCCAACCCGGACTGGCCGCAAGCCGGCGGCACGCCTTTCCACGCGATCGGTCATCCGGCGCTCGGCTCAGCTTCCACGGCGGCGTGGTCGCGCTCCATCGGCGCCGGATCCGGCGACGGCAGGCGTGTTCTTGCACCGCCCGTCGCCGCCCAGGGCCGGGTTTACACGATGGATGCCGTCGGCTCGGTCAGCGCCTTCGCCTTGCAGGACGGCAATGCGATATGGTCGGTCGCGACCCGGCCGGAGGGCGAGGAATACAATTCCGGCGGCGGCATCGCGTTTGCAAATGGCCGCCTGTTCGCGACGACGGGCTATGCCGAGGCGCTTGCCATCGACGCCTCCTCGGGGGCGATTGCGTGGCGCCGGCCGCTGTCCGCCCCGGGCCGCGGCGCGCCGGCAGTGGACGGTGGCCGGCTCTATGTCGCGACGCTGGACAACAAGACCCACGCGCTCGACGTCGCAGACGGCAGCATTCTTTGGACCCACGATTCGATCGAGGAGCAGACCGCACTGCTCGGCGGGGCGAGTCCGGCCGTGGCTCAGGGCACCGCCATCTCCGCCTATTCTTCGGGAGAGATCGTGGCCCTCAAGGTCGAGAACGGACGCGAGTTGTGGTCCGACAACCTGACCGCGGCCCGCCGGGCGGATTTCATTGCAGCGCTGGCCGATGTCCAGGCGGCTCCGGTGGTCCATGACGGCCGGCTTTATGCGCTCAGCAATTCCGGCCGCGCCGGCGCCATCGATATGCGGACCGGCAGGCGGATCTGGAGCCAGGAGTTCGGTGGCCTGTACTTGCCCTGGCTGGCCGGCACCCACCTGTTCGCGGTGACGGAGCGGGGGGAGGTCGTGGCGGCGGAGGCGGAGACGGGCGCCGTCCGATGGGTCATGCCGCTCGCCCGCTACGAGGACGAGGAAGACCGGACGGGCCGGATCGGCTGGGCCGGTCCGGTGCTGGCGGGCGGGCGGCTGGTGCTCGCCGGCTCTCACGGCGAGGTCGTCTTCCTCGACCCGGAAACGGGGGCCAAAGCCGGGGCCATCGATGCCGGACGGCCGCACCGCCTGGCGCCCGTCGTCGCGGCCCGGACGCTGTTGCTGCTCGATGACGACGGCGTGTTGACCGCCTACCGCTGACCGCCATGGCGGGTGCCGTTATCGCCATCGTCGGACGGCCCAATGTCGGCAAATCGACGCTGTTCAACCGCCTCGTCGGGCGGCGCGAGGCGATTGTGGACGACCGTCCCGGCGTCACCCGCGACCGCCGGGAGGGCGCTGCCTCGCTCGGCGGCGCGGAATTCACGGTGGTGGATACGGCCGGGCTGGAGGACGCACCCGCCGGGGCGCTCGAAGCCGCCATGCGCCGCCAGACCGAGGCGGCGCTCACCGGCGCCGACGCGGCGCTCTTCCTGATCGACGCGCGCGCCGGGATAACGGCCCTCGACCGGCATTTCGCCGCCTGGCTGCGCCGGGGGCCCGCGCCTGTGGTGCTCGCGGCGAACAAGGCGGAAGCCGCGCGCGGCATGGAAGGGGCGCTCGAAGCCTACGAACTCGGTTTCGGCGCGCCGGTCGCGATATCGGCGGAGCACGGCGAGGGGCTGGCGGGCCTTTACGAGGCTCTGGCGCCATTCGTCGAAGCGCCCCCTCCGGAAGAGGACGAGGATGAAGATGAAGATGAAGCGGCGGGTCCGCTCAAGCTCGCCATTGTCGGCCGGCCGAATGTCGGCAAATCGACCCTCATCAACCGGCTGCTGGGCGAAGACCGTCTTCTGACCGGGCCGGAGCCCGGCGTGACCCGGGACGCCATCGCCGTCGAATGGATCTGGAAGGGCCGGCCCGTCCGCCTGGTGGACACGGCCGGCCTGCGCCGCCGCGCCCGCGTGCAGGACCGGATCGAACGGCTCTCGGCGGCGGATACCGACCGTGCGATCCGTTTCGCCGAGGTGGTCGTGCTGCTGCTCGACGCCGCGGACGGGCTGGAGCGCCAGGACCTCGCCATTGCGGCCCGGACGATAGAGGAAGGCCGGGCGCTCCTGCTCGCGGCGAACAAGTGGGACCTTGTCCGGGACGCGCCGGAAGTGCTGGGCGGGCTGCGGGACCGGATTGAGACGTCCCTGCCGCAGGTGCGCGATGTGCCGCTGCTGACGGTCTCCGCGGTCTCGGGCCGCGGCATCGACCGGCTGGTCCGCACGGCGTTCGAGAGCCGGGAGGTCTGGAGCCGCCGCATCCCGACCGGCGCCCTCAACCGCTGGCTCCGCGAAGCGCTGGAGGCGCATCCGCCGCCGATCGTCAGGGGAAGGCGCCTCAAGCTGCGCTACGCCGCACAGATCAAGCGCCGCCCGCCAACAGTGGCGATCTTCGGCTCGCGCCCTTCCGCCGTGCCGGAATCCTATGTCCGCTACCTCGCCAACGGCCTCAGGCGCGATTTCGACCTGCCGGGCGTGCCCATCCGCATCCTGCTGCGCGCCGGCGCCAACCCCTATGCCGAGGAAGGACAACGGTAACGGGCCGTTTGTCGCTCATATTCTCCGTTTTATGAGCGACAAACCGGTTTGTCATTCATCTGTGAGCAACAAGTCCGCTTGTCGCTCACATTCGCCGTCTTGTGAGCGACAAACCCGGAAAGGTGCCGGCTCGTCAATTCCGAACAATGTCGAGCAGGCGCTGGAAGACGAACCGGGTCGGCCATTGGCCGGAACCCTGGACATAGATTTCAAGCATGCCGTGCTCGACCAGCGCCCTCGTAAAACGCGCTGCCGACTGAATTGGGATGCCTGTTCGCCTCGAAAACGAACGATTGGTGAATGCCGGGTTGGCGAACATGTCGTCCAAGGCCTGCACCGCCCATTTCGACGACAGCACCTCGGGAAATACCTCCTTCATTTCGTTGTAGAAATTCATCATGCGTTCGGCCTGCGCAATGTTGTCGGCCGCTTGCCGGTCCAACACGCCGAAGAAATACAGGCACCATTCGGTCCAGGCATCGCGAGCGGACACATCCCGCAGCCGGCCGACATAGAGGTCGCGCGTCTTCTCGATCTCGCTGCTGACATAGAAGCAGGGCCGGGAGATAACGCCGTCGGCCCAAAGCGCCAGCGTGATGAGCATGCGCCCGATGCGGCCGTTGCCGTCGGCAAAGGGATGCAGAGCCTCGAATTCGGCATGGCCGAGCGCAGCCTTGAGCAGGGGATCCCGGCCGGGCTCGTTCATGAAGGTCTCGAAGCGGCGAATGCCGTCTTCCAGTTCCTGCGGCGGGACCGGGACGAAGGCGACCCTGTTTCCCGCAACGATATAGTTCTGGTCCCGTTTGAATTCGCCCGGCCGCTTGTCGGAGCCGCGGCCCGAGAACAACAGCTTTCCATGAGTTTCGCGGATGAGGCGGCTGCAAATCGGCAGGCCGTCCGTCATCAAGTTCTCCGCATGGGTCATAGCCTGGGCGTAGGAACGCACCTCGACGGTCTCCGGGCGCGTCGTCCCCGCTGCTGCATCTTCCAGGGCGAAGACTTCTTCGAGCGTGGCGACCGTTCCCTCAATCCGCGACGAAACCACCGCCTCATGCCCGCGTAGCGGGACCAGCAGCAGGTCCGGGTTCGGCAGCGTCCTGAGCAACGCATCGTACCGGCCAACCGCCAGCGCCGCCCGGCCGAGCGCCGGCATCAGCCGCTCATGGTCGAGGGCCTGCGGCGGGAAACGACCGCCATGATACGAAACGGCCCCCTCGAATGAGAGGCCCGCTATCGGCGAAGATGTTTTCATCCGATGTCCTGCCGACTGCGAACGGCAACGAAATTAGCGGATCGCCCGTGAGCGACAAAGCCGTTTGTCGCTCATATTCTCCGTTTTATGAGCGACAAACCGGTTTGTCATTCATCCGTGAGCAACAAATCCGTTTGTCGCTCACATTCGCTGTTTCGTGAACGACAAGCCCGGTTGTCGTTCAATCTTGCGTCGAATTCGAACAACGAGCGAAGCGTCGCCCGCCTTGCTCCTCGGCCGAAGCGGCTGGCATTGTGGGTGTCTCGCAGCAGGGAGGCCGCAGGCCGTGGCTCGCTATCGTATCTTCGGTTCGGAGCTTTCGCCCTATTCGGTGAAGGTCCGCGGCTGGTTTCGCTACAAGGGCATCGCGCATGACTGGTTGACGCGCACGCCCGAAAACCAGGCCGAATACGAGGCCCATGCCCGGCTGCCGCTCGTGCCGCTGGTCATCACGCCCGATGGCGAAGGCATCCAGGACTCCACGCCCATAATGGAACGGTTCGAGGCGGCCTTCCCGGAGCCGGCGACCCAGCCCGGGGACCCGATGCTCGCCTTTCTCTCCTCGCTCCTCGAGGAATATGGCGACGAGTGGGGCAACAAGCACATGTTCCACTATCGCTGGCGCGACGAAGCGGACCAGGCGTCGGCGGCGGAGCGCATCGCCCGCTCCATGCTGCCGGATGCGGACGAAGCGACGGTGGCCGAGCGCGCCCGGGCGGTGCGTGAGCGGATGGTGCCGCGCGTCAGCTTCGTCGGGTCCTCGCCGGAGACGGCGCCGATCATCGAGGCGTCCTTCGCCCGCCTGCTGGAATTGCTGGAAGCGCATCTGGAGGGCCGCCGTTACCTGTTCGGCGGGCGGCCGGCTTTCGCGGATTTCGGCATCGCCGCCCAGGTCTGGGAGGCCTGGACCGACCCGACCGGCAGCCGCCTCGTACCGCCGCGCACGCGTGACTGGTGCCGGCGGATGCAGGACCCGGAGGACGAAGGTCCGTTCGAGGCCTGGGACGCGCTTGCGCCAACGCTCGAGCCTCTGCTCGCCGAGGAAGTCAGCGCGCGGTTCCTGACCTGGTCGGACGCCAATGCCCGAGCGATCGCCGGTGGAGCGGAGAGCTTCGCCGTCGATATCGCGGGCGAGCGCTGGACACAGGCGCCCCAGCGCTACCATGCCCGCTCGCTCCGTGTGCTGCGCGAGAAATACGCCGCGCTCGGCGACCGGGCCGCGCTCGATCCCGTGCTGGAGGCGACCGGCTGCCGCGCCTGGCTCGGCTGAACTGGCGCGCCGGGGCCAAAGGCGCTATCGATTGCCCTACCATTCCGGAAGCCGTCGGGAGCCGGTTGCATGAGCCAGATGCAGGCATGGCGGGTGCGTGAATTCTGCGAGCCCGAGGACATGGCGTTCGAGACCGTGGCACGCCCGGAGCCGGGGCCGGGCCAGGCGCTGGTCAAGGTGCATACAGCCGCGCTCAACTTCCTCGACATCCTGATGGTCCAGGGCAAATACCAGATGAAGCCGGACTTCCCGTTCACGCCCGGTTGCGAGCTGTCGGGCGAGATCGCGGCCGTCGGCCCCGGTTCGAGCTGCAAGGTCGGCCAGCGTGTCGCCGCCCAGCCCTATTGGGGCGCCTTCGCCGAATATGCGCTCGTCGATGACCTGCAGATCAATCCCATACCGGACGGCGTGCCGATGGACCTCGCCGCCTGCGTGCCGGTGGTCTATCCGACCGGGCATATCGCGCTCGGCCGGCGCGGCGGGCTGAAGGCCGGGGAATGGCTGCTGGTGACGGCCGGCGCAGGCGGCTCCGGGCTGGCGGCGATCCAGATCGGCAGGGCCTGGGGCGCGCATGTCATCGCGCTTGCCGGCAGCAAGGAGAAGCTCGCCGTCTGCCGCGAGCACGGGGCCGAACTTGCGCTCGACTACACCGATGACGGCTGGGTCGAGGTCGTGCGCGAGGCGACCGGCGGGCGCGGCGCCGATATCATCTTCGACCCCGTGGGCGGTGAGGTCTTCAATCTCGCGCTCAAGGTCATTGCGGTCGAGGGCCGCGCGCTCATCATCGGCTTTGCCGGCGGCGCCATCCAGCAAATCGCCGCCAACCGTCTGCTTCTGAAGAACGCCTCGGCCGTCGGCGCCATCTGGGGCGGCTATTTCCGCAGCCACCCCGAATATACTCACGAGGTGGTCGCGGACTGCTACGCCATGCTCGCGCGCGGCGAGATAGACCCGGTCGTATCCGCCCGTTACCCGCTTGACGAACTGCCGGCCGCGCTTCGCGCGCTGGCCTCGCGCCGCACCTGGGGCAAGGTCCTGCTGCAGGTATCGCCATGATCCGCGCCGTTCGCGCCGCCCCCGGCAATCCGCAGCGCCTCGAGGTCGCCGAGGTCGAGGAGCGTCCGCCCTTCTCCAACGAGGCCTTGGTGCGCGTCACCGCCTTTTCGCTCAACCGGGGCGAGGTGCGTCGATCCGAGCGCGCGGACCGGCCGATCCGGATCGGCTGGGACATTGCGGGCGTGGTCGAGTGGGCGGCAGCGGATGGCTCCAGCCCGCCGGAGGGCGCGCGCGTCGTCGGGTTCTCGCCGCGCATGGAGGGCTGGGCCGAGCGCGCTCCGATCCTCGGCACCTATCTCTGCCCGATCCCGGACGGTGTGAGCGATGCCGCTGCGGCGACCCTGCCCGTTGCCGGTCTCACGGCGTTACACTCCATCGACGCGGGGGACTGCCTTATCGGCTCGCGCGTGCTGGTGACCGGGGCGACGGGCGGCGTAGGCGTGTTCGCGGCCCAGCTCGCGCGCATCGGCGGGGCGGACGTCGTTTCCCAGATCCGGCGCGAGGACCAGCGCGCGTTCGCCGACCGGATCGGCCTCGGCGCGCTCGTCGTCAGCCCGGACGGCAGCGGCATCGAGGCCGCCGGGCCCTATCGGCTGGTGGTGGACGGCATTGCCGGGCCGATCCTGGAAGCCGGGGTGCGCGCGCTCGGACCCGAGGGGCTCGCGGTCTGCTACGGCGTCACCGCCGCGCCCGCCATCTCCGTCGCCGTCGGGGATTTCATGACCCGCGGCCTCGCCCGGATCCTCGGCTTCCACCTCTATTACAAGAGCGAGATCGCCCCGCCGCGGGACCATCTCGCCCGCCTGCTGCGCCTGGTGGAACAGGGCCGACTGGATACGGCCATCGAACGCGAGGCATCCTGGAAGGAGGTCGCGCGCACCGCCGACGACCTGATAGAGCGCCGCTTTCCCGGCAAGGCCGTGCTGCATATCGACTGAAGCGCGGTCAGGCCAGGCCGCTGACCGTCTCGGCCGCCAGGCTGCGGACGACCGCGCGAAGGGCCTCGTCGCCGTCGCCGTCGCCGCCGGCGGCTTCATGGACGGCCCTCTGGCGTTCCGCCGAGGTGCCGCGGCTGGCGATCAGCCGGGCGCGCTCCACCTCGGCCGTGCAGCCCAGCGCCTCGGCGTCTTCGCGCACAAGTTCCAGAAGCTCGTCGGTCAGGTCGGCAAACGGAACGAGGGCGCGCTTGCCGAAATCGACAAGGCGGCTCCGGCTGCCGTAGCGCTGCGCCAGCCAGCGGTTTTCCTGGATCAGCATGTTGGGATATTCGCGCCAGCGCTGGTTGCCGAGGCGCAGGCGGTAGAGCATGCGCAGGATGCACTGGAAGAGCGCGGCGACGGCGAGCGCGTCCTCCATGTCCGGGCAGACGTCGCAGATGCGCATCTCCAGGGTCGGGAAGCGCGAGCTCGGGCGGAGGTCCCACCAGATCTTGGAGCCGTCCTCCAGCAGGCCCGAACTCGTCATGTGCTCAATCATCCGCTGGTATTCGCTCCAGCTGGCCAGCGGCTCCGGCAGGCCGGAACGCGGCAGACTGTCGAAAACCGTGAGCCGGTAAGACGAGAGCCCCGTGTCCTGCCCCTGCCAGAACGGCGACGATGTCGTGAGGCAGAGCAGATGTGGAAGGAAGTAGCGGGCCTGGTTCATCAGGTCGATCCGCAATTCCTCGTCCTCGATGCCGACATGGACGTGCATGCCGCAGATGAGCATGCGGTAGGCCACGGCCTGCATGTCGTGGGCGAGGCCCTCATAGCGCTCCTTGTGGACATAGTCCTGCTGGCGCCAGTCGCCGAAGGGGTGCGTGGAGGCCGCGACCGGAGCAAGCCCGTGATTGCCGCAGGCCCGGGCGACGCCGCTCCTGAGCCGGCGCAGCTCGGCCCGGACCTCGCCGATATCGCCGCAGACCTTCGTGCCGATCTCGACCTGGGCCTGGAGGAACTCATTGGTGACCTGCTCGCCGAGCGCGCTCACGCACTCGTCCATCAGGCTCTCCGGCGGGTTGGAGGCAAGCGCGCCCGTCTCCGCGTCGACCAGGAGATACTCTTCCTCCACGCCCAGAGTGAACGCGGGCTCGGCAATCGCCATGGGTCCGTCCCTCCGCCTCCGGGAGCCGTTCGCCGCGCAAGGATACAGAGGCCCCGGACAAACCGGAATGCCGGCCGGCAACGGCGCGCTA
>JAJECZ010000062.1 GCA_022821735.1 Alphaproteobacteria bacterium
TTGCCGGACGCCGATGTCGTCGTGCTGACGGCGCCGCTGACGGACGAGACGCGCGGCATGGTCGATGCGGATTTCCTGGGCGCGATGAAGGCGGGCTCCGTGCTGGTGAATATCGCGCGCGGCGGGCTGGTGGACGAGCGGGCGCTGCTCGCCGCGCTCGACCGGGGCCGGCCGGCGCATGCGGTGCTGGACGTGTTCGAGGAGGAGCCGCTGCCCGCCTGGAGCCGCTTCTGGTCTCACCCGCGCGTCCGGATGAGCGCCCATTGCGCGGGCGCCTCGCCCGGCACCGTCCGGCGCAACGACGAGCTGTTCCTCGACAATCTGGACCGCTTCCTCGCCGGCAAACCGCTCAGGATGCGGATCGACCCGGCGCTGCTCTCCGGCGGCAAGGGGTAGCTAGCGGGGCGGTCGCATTGCGCCGGTGGCGGGATTGCGCCAGCCTGCAACGGCCCAGGGGGAACCGTCCAGTGCCGCAAGCGCCGAACATCCTGCCCATCACCTCGGACCAGTATCCTGGGACTGCTTCGGCTTCGAAGACCGGCGGATCGAGACGCCGCATCTGGACCGGATGGCCGGGGACGGCACGCCGTTCTCCGCCACGATCACACCCAACCTCGTCTGCCAACCCTCGCGCGCCTCGATCCTCACTGGCATGCTGCCGCTCAAATAGAGTAATTTCGGCACAAGAACAGCACGAAACTTCAATCAGTTAATTCCCTATCGACAAAGAGTCTGCATCAATACTTCGCCACACTTCATCAGTTCAACTCGGAACGTATATCCTCGAAAACGTATCTCGCCTCGTCGCCTTTGCTTTGCTCTCTTCCTCTCCGCCGCCCTGAGCCCACCACCGAACGCAACCACCGGTCGAAACCGTACCATCTTCCCCCTTGGAACCACCTGCTCTGCAACACGCGCCCCGGCCTGCAGCTGCCTACTAGCTTCGACTAAATCCAACGCGCCTTTCTTTAATTCGATTGGCACGACCCAAGCCAGCTCCCCCCGTTCGGCGGCGACAAACAAATAATCGCAACGCGTCTCACCCGACGTCAGCGGTGATCCTCTGCGGTCGAAATCGACAATTATCCGCTCCTGCGGTGCTCCGCTCAACGAGACCCTACAACCATCCCGAGCAATACCCCCCTTGTGAACACATCTCCGGTCGATGTGCCTTCCAACCGCCTGCACCACGCCTATTGGCCTTACTCCCCCACTTGATCCGTGATCCTCGCCCAGTCGTTATGCAATGCTATAGCTACTTCGTCAAAGTCCGCCGAATACAATCCCGCTTCGTCGGCGCGAACCTCCTTCACCATAGAGCCCTTAGGACGCGCCTTCGGTTCAAACATCCATACTCCCACTTGGTTCGACTGAAGAGAAATTCCTTCTCCCCTCTCTCCAATACCACCTTTATCAGAAAGTCTTGATCGTTGTACAATATTGGACACTTCTTCTAATACCCACTCGCTGTGCGTAGTGATCAAAACCTTAACCCCTTTCTCGACAAGTGCCGCAACTTCTCGGGCAAATTTCACCTGCATTCCCGGGTGTAGATGTGACTCTGGTTCCTCGATAATCAGCAAATTATCTGGCTCAACTAAGTGCCGCAGGTACAATACTACAGGAGCAAGCTCCGATACCATAGAAGACGCGACCGTCAAGGGAAGAGCGTTTTTCCAGCCATCCGGCCGATAGGTAAAGCGTGGATACCCAAGAGCTTCTGTCCGCTCTACCTGAATCGCTCCTCCAAGTATTGAACTTTCTATTTGTGCTTCCAGCGCTTTACCGTCTCGTTGTCGCGGCACATGACCTTGGTCAATTCCAATAAGCTGCTCAAGAAAATCTGCAAGGACACCAGATAGTGTTGCTGTCCTAGTAGCAGGACGAAGCCCTGCCAGCGACGCCCCCGAAATCAATGAGCTAACAACAGCGCTATGCGCATGCATGACTCCAGTTCGATCCGCCGGTAGGTAATATGACTTCGAGCGCAAATGCCTAGCAATTATTGGGACAATGGTGCTCGACAGAAAATTGAGAGCCATAGCAACGCCGAAAAACTTATTGTTCTCCATTCCGGGAAGCTCATCTTGCATTAGCTTCTGCATTCCTATAGAAAATCGCGGATAATCCTTACGTGTAGGGATCGTAATGTCATCGGGCAACATTGCATTAAAGGATGTGGTCTCTTGGTTTAACAGCAACTCAAATTGCAATTGGGAATACGAGGGCGTGGAATTATGTAAAATAACGCGCGACGACGATCTATTCTTACGAATTAAGTCACGATGATTACTGATACCGAAACAGCGTGTAATTTCGTTTACGATAGGATCACTGTTCTTGCTATACTCATACAATAAAGCATCAATAACATGTCTAGGGATAGAAAAGTTAGTATGATCATCATTATCCTCATGTTTTTTGTATATTTCGTCCCACCAATCAGCAATGATCTCAATGCTTTGCTCCGAGAGATTTTCTAAATCATGTCTAAGCTCTATCCACTTGTTCGAGAAAGTTAGGCTGGAAAAAAACTTGTGTAGCGAGTAAATCAAAATGGCCAGCCACGATTTGCCGGTATTACTGGGTCCCACAAATATTGTTAGCGGCCGCAACTGAATGTTTGCCGATATGATCGGGCCAAAATCTTGTACTGCAATTTGCAATTGTTCTCGGGTATCGGTGTTCGTCTCTGTCATGGTTCATGCCTTGGTATAGAAGTTTAGCCTTACACGGAAGTAGGGAGCAACGCAACGGGATCAAGTGCTACGGGTCGAAGCCCTCGGTCCAGACGGCAAGCTCGTGGCCATCAGGGTCGGCGAAGTGGAAGCGGCGGCCGCCGGGGAAGGGGTAGGCGGGCCTGGTAATCCGCCCGCCGGCCTCCTCTATTCGCTGCCGGATCGAGTCCAGGTCGTCGCCGTGGAGCACGACCAGCGGGCCGCCCGGCGCGGGACCGTCCTCCAGCGCATTGAAACCGCCCTTCATGCGCCCGTCCGTGAACTCGGTATGGCCGGGGCCGAAATCGGTGAAGGTCCAGCCGAAGGCGCGGCCGTAAAAGGCTTTCGACCGGGCGGTGTCGGCCACGGCGAACTCGACATAGTCGATGCGGAGGGCCGGCATTCCGTCACGCCTCGCGGCGGTCGCCTTCCGGGCGCACCCAGGCCATCAGCACGAGGCCGATGGCGAGCAGGACGAGGATCGGCACCACGCCCAGGCGCTGGCTGCCGGACAGGTCGGTCGCCAGCGCCACGAAGAAGGGGGCGAGGAACGACGTGGCCTTGCCGGTCAGCGCAAACAGGCCGAACGCTTCCGCCATCCGCTCCCGGTCGGCCTGGTGGACGAGCATGGTGCGCGACGCCGCCTGCAGCGAGCCCGACGTGGCGCCGATGACCGCGCCGCAGAAATAGAAGGCGACCGCCGGCAGCGCGGACGGCGCTTCCGCCGTGCCCACAGCGATGAACAGCACCTCGTTCGGCGCGATGGTCATTATGGCGGCCGCGGCAGCCGTCAGCAGGACGATATTGAACACGATCACCGGTTTCGGCCCGCGGCGCCTGTCCTGCAATCCGCCCGCCCAGGCGCCGAGCGCGCCGGCGATGAGGATGACAAGGCCGAAGATGCCGAGCTCGAACATGCCCCATCCGAGCACGCCGGTGGCGTAGATGCCGCCGAAGGTTCCGATTCCGAGGATCGCGTCGCGGTAGAACATGGACGAGAGCAGATAGGCCAGCAGGCTCGGCCTTGACGGCAGGCCGGCCAGCGTCGCCTTCAGGCCGCGCAGCCCCTCGGCGACCGCGCCGGCGGTTCCGCTCGGGCGCCGGCCCGCATCCGGCGACCAGAGGAAGAAGGGCACCATGAAGACGACATACCAGAGCACCGAGAACGGCCCGCTCGCGCGCGCCCCCTCGCCCAGGGCCGGGTCCAGGCCGAAGACCGGCGCCATGCCGAGTATGGTTTTGTCGGAGCCCGGCGCCGGCGTCATCAGGCCGAGCACGATGGCGAGCGCCACGAGGCCGCCCCAATAGCCGAACGCCCAGCCGGAGCCCGATATGCGCCCGAGCTCCTCTCGCGGGCCGACTTCCGGCAGCAGCGAGTTCACGAACACAAGGGTGATTTCCGCCCCGATCAGCGCCACCGCCAGCAGCACCAGGATCGGCAGCGGGTCCGCCATGCCGGGCTCGGCGTACCAGAGCCCGGCCGCGCCGATGACATAGACCAGCGAGAAGGCCAGGATCCAGGGCTTGCGCGGCCCCTGGGCATCCGCGACCGCGCCCAGCACCGGGGCCGAGAGCGCCATCAGCACCGATCCCGTCGCAATCGCATAGCCCCATATCGCCTGGCCGCTGACGACGTCTTCTGCAACCTGGGACGCAAAATAGGGGCCGAACACGAACAACACGATGACGGTGTGGAATGGCTGGTTGGCCCAGTCGAAGAACATCCAGCCCCAAAGACCCTTGCCTCCAGCTTTCATCGGCGTTCCTCCCGTTTGCGGCGTTCAGTCCTTGCGCGGCCTGGCGCTGTAGTCGCCGAAGGGGGCGTCTCGGGCGGCGGCGGTGCGGCGCAGGCCCTGTTCGCCAAGGCTTTCGGCCCAGCGATAGGCTTCCTCCGTGTGGCGCGTCATGCCGTCGAACAGCGTGCCGAGCAGTTGCGTCGTCCTGAGCCCCATATTCTCGAAGGCCTGGTTGATGAGCAGCTTGTTGAGCGCAAGCTGGTTGCCCGGAATGTGCTCGAAGCGCCGCGCATGTGCCTCAACGCGCTCGTCGAGTTCGGCCGCCGGGCAGACATGGGAAACGAGGCCGATCCGGTGCGCCGTCTCCGCGTCGATGGCGTCCCCGCTCAGCAGGAACTGCTTGGCGTGCTCGAGCCCGAGGCGATAGACCCAGAGCATGGTGGTCGGCGTGCCGAAAATCCGCGACGGCGCATAGCCGATATAGGCGTCGTCGGCCATGAACAGCAGGTCGCAGCAGAGCACGAGGTCCGTCGCGCCGCCGACCGCCCAGCCCTGTATCGCGCCCAGCACCGGCTTCGGGCAGTCCCATATCTTCATGAACCGCTCGACATTGCGGCCCATGGCGCGGTGGTCGCGCACCGGGTCCCAGGCGCCGGGGCGCGGCTCCGGGCGCGGCGCATCGTAGGGCTGGAACCAGCCGGCCTCCAGCGAGGCGCCAGTCGCCTCCAGGTCATAGCCGGCCGAAAGCGCCCGTCCTTCGCCGCGCAGCACGACCGAGCGTACCGAGCGGGAAGCGGCGGCGCGGTCGATGGCGTCGGCCACGCCCTCGACCATCTCCTCGGTCAGCGTGTTGAGGCGTTCCGGCCGGTTGAGCGAGACGATGGCGACGCTGCCGCGTTCCTCGTAGAGGACGACGGACTCCGCCACGGCGCGGTCAGTCCAGCCCCAGCAGCCGGTCGAGGGCCTCGCGGGTGAGCGCGTCGCCGACCAGGAAGGTTCCGTCGACCTCTATGGCGGGCGTGCCGCGGATGCGCGCGGCGTCCAGCCGGTCCTGCGCTTCCTCGTCCATCATCAGGTCGCGCCGCAGAAAGGCGACGCCGCGCGACTCCAGATAGCGCTTCACCTGCTCGCAGGGCGCGCAGAGCGGCGTCGTGTAGAGCGTGACCTCGGGCGCCGCCGCCACGGCGCTCACACCTTGCCCGCCGCGCGGAGCTGCCGGTATTCCTCCTTGCGCGCCATCCACTGGGCGTGCGTGGCCTCGTCCTGCCAGGGCTGCTCGGCGGTGAAGACGAGGCGCTTCCAGTCTTCGCCAGCGCGCCAGCGGAAGCCGGCCTCGCGGGTGGTGCGGGGGCCCTCCGCCTCCTCGAGCAGGTCGAGCGCCATCTGGAAGATCGCGCGCTGCTGGTCCACGTCCCAGGGCTCGCCGCAGGGACTGCCGAGCGGGAAGTCGGTGAAGACATAGCGGGCGACGCCGCAATGCTCGACGATGTCGCGCGCCGCCCCGATCACCACGGTCGGGATGCCCGCCGCCTCGATATGCCTGCTTATCAGACTCACGGTCTGATGGCAGACGGGTCAGACAGGCACCATGAGCAGCGCGTCGATGCCGTCCTCGCGGCACCAGGCCAGCGCCTTGGGCGCCTCCTCGGTCATCACCTTGCGCTTGCTGTAATTGTTGTAGCAGCCGTAGAGCCGGTCCGGCATGCCGGCGACCCGGCCGTCGGCAACCGCCTCGCGCAGCCGGTCTACCGGGTAGTAGGCGTTGACGTCGTCCAGGTGCGTGGCGAAGCGGTCGAAGGACGCGGTGCGGCTGTAGAGCTTCTCCGTCGGCGTGTCGGCGGCGAAGGAGTAGACGCCGCGGAAATCCTCCTCGGCCACGGGGTTCTCTTCCGTCTCCGGGTCGTAGCGCACCGCGATCTCGCTGGTGCCGATCAGCCCGACGCGGCACTCCGAAAGCGGCTTGCCAAGCCGTGCGAACGGCACATCCTCGAAATGCGCCCACTCATAGGCCTTCTCGTAGCCCTGCCGGATATAGTCGTCGCGCGTGCGGTCGATATAGCGCACCGGTTCCATGCACCGCCTCCTTCCAGCCTCGATTCCGATTAGACGCCCCGCGCCGGCCCGGGGTCAAGGTCCCCCCGCGGAGGGGCCGGCAGGGCGAGGGTGAGGGCGAGGGCGGCGACGGACAGCACGAGCATGAGGAGGAGCGCCGCGTCGTAGGACCCGTAGGCATCGAAGATCGCGCCGCCGACAAGCGCGCCGAGGCCGCCGGCCGAGTGGTGGACCATCGTGATGAGCCCCGTCACCGTGCCGAGCAGGCTCATGGCCGCAATCTCGCGGCCGAAGACCACGGTGAGCGGTGCGGTTATCCAGAAAGTGACGCCGAACAACAGGACCATCCCGACGATGACCGCCGGCTCCCGGCTCACCAGCAGGACCGCGAACAGCACGGTCCTGAGCACGAAGCAGATGACGGTCGGGAGGACAGGGCCGAAGCGGTCGTTCAGCAGGCCGGTCAGCAACACGCCGCCAAGGCCGGTCAGCCCCATGAACGCCAGCATGTTGCCCGCGAGCAGGGTGCCGACGCCCTCGTCGACCGCGAAGGCGACGACATGGGTGGCCATCAGGAAGACCTGGAAACCGCAGATCGCATAGATCACGAGAAGCATCCAGAGGCGGCGTGACGCCAGGGCTTCGCGGAGGGTGCCCGCCTCCCTTCCGGAGTCCGCCGCCGGGACCGCCGTCCTTCGCGCCACCAGGACGACCGGCAGGATGCAGACCAGCGTGGCGGCGCCCAACGCAAG
>JAJECZ010000323.1 GCA_022821735.1 Alphaproteobacteria bacterium
GTGCATCTTGACGAAGGGAATGCCCATGGCCTGCCCGCAACCTCCAAACGCCGCTCCCGGCAGCGGCGGGACCCTATCTAGGAGCGAAGCCCGCGCTGCGCAATGGCGGGGAGTGCCCGGATTGCCCGGCAAGAGCAAGGCGGTTACTATTGCTGTCATTGAAGACGCAGCATGGAAGACAGGCAAGATGGCCCAACTCACCGTGAGGAAGCTGAGCGAGGAAGTCGTCAGTGCCCTGAAACGGCGTGCAGCGGCTAACGGGCGGTCCGCCGAGGCCGAGCATCGCGCGATTCTGCGCGAAACGCTGGTTGGTACCGAGGAAGAGTTTGCCGTACGCGCGGCCGCACTGCGGCGGCGGCTTCGCTCCCCGGTTGATAGCACCGCTACGATACGAGCGGACCGGGACCGGGACAGCATGGCGTGACAGGTTATGTCGTCGATGCCAGCGTCGCGGTGAAATGGCTGGTCGAGGAAGTGCTTTCGGACGAGGCGGCCGCTCTTTTGGACGGTTCCTCGACGCTTGTCGCGCCGCCGCTTCTGTTCGCCGAGGCCGCCAATGCGCTCTGGGCCATGCGCCGGCGCGGTAATATCGGGGCGGCCGACATGGCAGAGGCGGTGGAGATCTTGCGGACAGCCCCGGTTTCGACTCCCCTGCCGATGCCCGACCTCACGGCGGCGGCAACGCGGCTGGCGAGCGATCTGGACCATCCGGTTTACGACTGCTTCTACCTCGCGCTCGCCATCCATACGCAATATCCGGTTGTGACCGCCGACACGCGCTTCCACGACAAGGTGCGCGGCCATCCTTACCTTGCGGACCGTATCCGGCATCTCACCGATATGTCGGCGAAGAAGGCGTAGCGGCAGTCCCGGGAAACGGAGTCCGCCTTGACGGGTTCGGAAGCGGCGCTTACGACTGGTCGCAACAGAGACGTTACCGGTTGCGCCGTGTCGCGCGCGGAGAGCGGCCCGCCCATGACAGACCCCGAAGCCCGCCCCTATGTCATCGAACGCCGCGAGACGGTGGCCCGGACCGACACGCTGCGCGTCGGCATCCTGACGCTTGCCGAAGGGCAGGAGGTGCCCTGGCACTATCACAGCGAGGTCACCGACACCTTCTATTGCCTGGAAGGCGTGCTCTCGGTGGAAACCCGTGCGCCCAGGGCGCAACACCTGCTGAAGGTCGGCGAGAGCTGCGCCGTGCCGGAGATGACCGCGCACCGGGTCACCGGACAGGACGGAGGCCGCGCCCGCTTCCTGATCGTGCAGGGTATCGGCACCTACGACTTCTGCCCCGTCGGCTGAGCGCCGCGTCCTCCCGCAGGCGTTCCCGCCGCCCCCGGTCCCTCCTCCCGGTCCGGCACGGCCCCGCCGGGCGGCAGGGACCCTTTGCGAAGTGTCATGAAATGTCATGTTCTGTCATGGTCGGAGGCGTGAGCGGCGTCTCCGGCCAGTCCTCGTCATCATCGTCCCAGTCCTCGTCGTCCTCGTCGAAGGGGTCGTTGCTGCAGCGCCGCTCTTCCAATTCGAGCCGGTCCCGCCCGCGCCGCTCGACCTCCTCCGGCGACCAGGGGTCGTAGATTTCGTCGTAGCCGTTGCGGCGCTGGTAGAGCCAGTCATGCTCGGCGCCGTCGGCCCTGTTGTCGTCGATCCTGTCTTCGTGGCCGGGCGGGTCGTCGCCTCTCCACGGGTCGTCCTCGTAGGTCTCCTCGGGCGGGTCGTCGGCGAGCGGCAGACCGTCCGGGGGCGGTGCGGGCGGCTCGAAACTGACGGGCAGGCGCATCCGCTCCTCGACGGCCCCGGCGAGCCTGCGGGCAACCTCCTCGTGCGCGGCCCCGTCGAAGCCCTCCTGCGTCTCCATCTCCTCCCGGTTCTCGCGGTGCCGCGCGAGCGCGCGTTCGGCCCGGTCAAGGCCGTTGCGCACAGCCTCGGCGAGCGGGCCGGGCTCGGTTCCGGCCTCCTGCGCCTCGCCGGCCTCGATCTCGCCGAACTCGTCCTCATGCGGCAGCGGCCAGAGCCGGGCGCGGCTGTTCTGACCGGCCGGCCCCGTAAGCCCGGTGATCTCCGCCTGGAAGCGCAGCACCCGGAGCATCGTGTGAGCCGAGCCGCTGGCGACGGCCGCATCCCACGCCTGCTCCAGCCGGGCCAGCAGGATGCGGGCCTCGTCCCTCCCGGTGCGCTTCCACGACAGGCGGATGCGGCGCAACCGTTCCACGATCCAGGGCCGCTCCAGCAGCGCGCAGCCGGTCTGGCGGGCGGAGCGCTCGGAGTAGCCGGCCTGCCTTGCGGCGTCGGCGGCATTGCCGGAGACGGCATAGTGGCGGCAGAAGGCCTCCTGGCGTGTGGAGAGCGCAATGGCGGGGTCGATGATGGGCATAGGCGCACGGCTCCTTTCGTTCCGCTGGCGTTCGACAAGGAAACCCGGCAGCGGTGCGGGACCGCGCCGGGCCGGGAGGGCGGCGTTGACGGACAGCACCGCCCCGTCGGGGAGCGACCCTGTTTCGCGCGTATCGCGTGCGGGCGCGGGCGGGCGTCGGCGCCGGCGCGGTTCGTGCGCCTGATTGCGCGCGCGAGCCGCAGGGCGCACTTCGCCTGTGCGTCGAATCGGGGTCGTTCCGCGCCGGGCCGGCGCGAGGGAAAGCGGTCCGCGCGGACTTCGCCTCCCTGGGACCTATCCTACCACAATTTTCTGGAGGTCAAGCCCTTTTTCAGGAAATATTTCTGAAATTCATCGAACATTCCGCTAGTACTCGACAATGCCAAAGGCGATTGCCCCGGGGAACGGGCGCCGCGTTCCGCCATGCCCCGCCCGCCTCTATCCGGCGGCCTGCGTCGTGTAGCTGAAGCCGATGGGCGAAACGCATATGCGTTCGGTGTAGACGACCGGTTTGTCGCCCACGGCGAAATGTTTTTGCGAGAGCATGAGCAGCGCCCGGCCGCTTTCGGCGTTCAACAGCTTCGCCTCGCTGGAATCGGCATCGGCAGGCTGAATTGTGGATTCGATCCGACCGATCCTGAAGCCGAGATTTTCCTCGACCAGAAGCTCCTCGGTAGGTGCCCGGTCCAGGGCCAGGAGGTCGAATTTGGGCAACACGTCCAGAGGAAAGAAACAACTCTCCGCTTCCACGGCCTCTTCCCCGATATACCGCAGCCTTTCCAGCACGAAAACCGATGCGTCCGACTCCAAATTCAGCGCTCTCGACACTTCGGACGGCGCTTTCTTTCGACCGAATGCCATCAGCGCGTAAGTGACGTCCTCCTCTTCCGGCGCGGCTTCGCCGCCGGACGCCGGCAGGCTGTGCATATCGACGCTGAAATCCGGGGCTGTCGCCTGCCCGCCGTCGGAACGGGCCGTCCCGCTGCCGGCGAAAGTGCCCCTGCCCGGAAACCGCTCGATCCAGCCCTCCCAGGCCAGCCGGGACATGGCGAATTGCACCGTCGCCCGGCTGACGCCGAACATGACCGCAATATCGGCTTCTGTGGGAAGCTGTTCTCCGGTTCCGATCCGCCCCTGCTGAATCTGCCCGGAGAAATGATCGTAGATGCGGGCGTGAGCTGGCGCCGGCCTCTCCAACTTTCCGACCCCCTGGCGTTCCAACCGCTTTGTCGGTACCGGAATCTAGACAATTCGCACAAAATGACAATGGCATTCTCCGGTATAACCGCTTGTGATACAAACATTTTTTGCCGCATAAGACTGTCTGATTCAGAGAAGATCAGTGCATTTTTGACTGTCATTTTGTCTCCATCCCGGCGTCGGATCGACCATGGGTATTTCGGGGCGAGGCGCGGCCCGTCACCGGGCGAACGGCCGTAATGCGCCTGCGGCCAGTTCTCCGCCATTCGACATTCGCGGGCTCCGCGGCACAGGGTTGAGGGGGAGCCGTGCAGGCACGCAGGCAGCCGGGGCGGAAGGCCAGGCGGCGGCCGCTTGCGGCGTTGGCTTGGCCGCCGGTCCCGACCTGTCCCGAAATGCGTCGGCCGCTGCGTCGCTCAACCTAAAAAGACTGTCTTATATCGAACGATGCAGCGACATTAAATTGCTTATTGACTACTTATTTTTCAAAACATACAGTCATTTCTGTCGACAGCGCGGCGGACACCCGGACGAGCCGCGCTCCGGAGCAAGAAAGGAAACGCAGATGTCCACCCTCCTCCCTACATCTCCGCCCGATGAGAGGACCCGCTCGCGCAGCTTGCTGGGCGGCCTCGTTGCCGCGTCCGCCATGGCGGCCCTGGCCCTGGGAACGCCGGCTGCGGCCCAGACCAAGGCGGCCGAAGCCGAACAGATGGAAGCCGAAGTCTGCATGCTGGCGGGCATCGAGATCCCGAAAGCCAAGGACGCCGACTGCCCGACGGACGTGCTCTCCACGCTCCGCACCTACTATTTCGAATACGAGGCGCCCAAGATGGGCGAGGACGGCGCCCCGGCTGTGGATGCGGAGACGGGCGAGGTCGTCATAGAAGTCCGCAGGGAAACCTTTGCGCTGATGGCGACCCTTCTGGAGGCGGCGGGCTTCGGCGACGCCCTCAAGAGCGCGCCCGGCACCGTGTTTGCGCTTCCCGACTCCGTTCTGGCTCCCGTCGTAAATGCTGTCGGCGAGGCGATGAAGAACGAGGAGATGCGCGACGCGGTCATGGCCGAGGTCGCAGCGGCGGCCGGCTCGCACGCGCTGAACGAGCCGATGGCGAAGGGCGCCTTCCGGAACGCCAACGGCAAGGTGTGGACTCTCGCCGGCGGCTGGCAGACAGCGGCCCCGCCGCTTTCGTTCTACGCGCTCAGCGGCGACGGCAGCGTCAGGATCAACGGCGTCATGCTGGACCGGACCCTGACCGCGCCGGACGGCAGCGTCATCCACACCATCGCCAGCCCGCTGGTAGCCCTGCCGCAGCCGGCGATGGAGATGGCCGAAAAGAGCGGCTGACCGCCATTTCTTCGACAGCCGGACGGGAAGGCCCAGCATCTTTCCGTCCGGCGGAAGGACTCCGCAGCCTGCGGACGGATCGAAAAGAGGAAAATAATCTATGACCCCCCCCCCTTCATGAAAACGCGCACTATTGTCCTCACGATGGCGGCCGTCGCGTTCGCGCTTGCCGGATGCAAGGCCGGAGGCGGGCCCGAAGCTCCGGCGAAAGCGCAAAAGGCAGCATGGACCCCTGCCGCCAAGGTCGAAACGGCATCCGCTAAGGCCGAACTGCCGCCCGGTGTTCGACGGCCCTTGAAGGTTGGCGACAAGTCCGTCTGGAAGCAGTCGAACGGCAAGGAATTGACTTGGAAAACCGTGAAGCTGGACGGCTCCATCGCGGAGGTCCACGGCTCCAACGGGTGCAAGGCCGTAACGGACCTGTCCAGCTATTCGCCCTCGCTGGGATGGCGCGGTTGTTCGGGACACACCGGTTCCCACAAGATAGAGAAGCGGTCCGGCCGCCTGTTCCCGCTTGCCGTGGGCAACACCGAGCACTGGCAGTTCAGCGGCCGGAACGACAAGGGGAACACCTGGTCCGGCAGGAGGAACTGCAAGGTGGCGGGAACGGCCAATGTCACGGTCCCGGCAGGCAATTTCGACGCCTATCATGTGGTCTGCAGGGAGAATTCCGCGCGCTACGACTACTGGTTCGCGCCCGAGTTGGGGTCCACGGTCATATCCTCCAAGGCGCCGCTGCCGGGCAAGAAGAGCAGCCGTTACCACCGCGAGCTCGTCCGTCTGGAGCCGCCGGCCTGACCGCCCCGCGCCTGCACCGGAAACCCGCAAAGCCCCGGAGGGCCGCCTCCGGGGTTTTCCTTGCCCGCTTCCCTTTCCGCCGCCGGCGATATATCGGTTCCGCCGTCCCGCGCCCGTTGCCCGGAGGGGAGAGGCATGTACGACCTGCTGGAAGGCCTGCGCATCGTGGAGGGGTCGGCCTTCGTGGCCGCGCCGCTCGGCGGC
>JAJECZ010000102.1 GCA_022821735.1 Alphaproteobacteria bacterium
TTCGCCGATGCGGTAGCTCTCGTCAGCCTTGAACCGGTGCAGGGCGAGCTTGTCTTCCTCGGCATAGATCGCGACGGTCCGCAAGCCGAGTTCGGTCGCCGCCCGCATGACCCGGATCGCGATCTCGCTTCGATTGGCGACGAGGAGCTTGCGTTGCGACACCGGCGTCCCCTTTCGGCTGCGGACAGGCGACGGAGCAGCCCCCTACGCCGCCGGCAGATGCTCCCGGAACCAGGCGAGCGTCTCGTCCATCACCTCGGTGAAGGCGGGGTCCACATAGACCTCGTAGTGGCCGTAGCCCCGGAGTACGACCAGCTTCTTCGGCTCTCCGGCCCGGTCGTAGAGCGCCTGCGACTCCTCCGGCGGCACCAGCCGGTCGTCGTCGGTGGTGATGAAGAGCACCGGGCGGGGCGCGATCCGGTCCACGATCCATTCCGGGTGGAAGCCGAGCGTTTCATCGACATATTCGAGCGGCAGCGTGTTGAGCGCGGAGGGCACATTGCGCCGCGCGGCGGCCGCCAGCTCCGCCGACTGGCGGTCCGGCAGCAGCACCTCGCTGCGCTCGACCCACTCCGACTCACCCTCCATCGCGCGTTTCACCCGGTCCCCGGCGGAGCGCTCCAGCAGGTCGAACCATTCGTCCGGCCGGCGCACGCTGCGCATCCACCGCTCGCCGTGGCCGATGCCGACCACGGTGACGACGCATTTCACCCGCCGGTCCACCGCGCCGGTCCACACCACGGTGGCGCCCCCGTAGCTGGTGCCGTAAATGCCGAGCCGCGTCTCGTCCACCTCCTCCTGTGCGCCGAGGTAGGTGAGCGCCGCCTGCACGTCCGCCACCCGGCTGTAGGGCGCAAGCCGGGTGCGCGGCCCTTCGCTCTCGCCCCAGCCCTTGTAGTCGAAGGCCAGCACGACGTAGCCGGCTTCCGTCAGCACACGGGCATTGTCCGGCAGGTAAAGGTCCTTCACCCCGGTATAGCCGTGGCAGAGCACGATACCCGCCCGCCGCTCTCCCGGCGCGAGGCCGTCCGGCCGGTACAGGTCCCCTACCAGCTTGAACCCTTCGGAATAGAAGGTGACGGGCGTCGCGCTCATACCGATGTTCCTTCTGCTTCGGGCTAGATCACCCGCGCGCCCGGCGGCACCTCCGGCGCGGGCCGGGCGAGGCCGTAATGCGCGCGGAGCGTCGAGCCGGAATAGGCGTCGCGGAAGAGGCCCCGCTCGCGCAGGATCGGCAGGACCCGCTCGACGAAGGCGTCCAGCATCCAGGGCAGCACGGGCGGCATGAGGTTGAAGCCGTCCGCGGCGCCGTCCGCCAGCCACTCCTCCATGAAGTCCGCCGTCTGCTCCGGCGTGCCCGCGAAGGTGTAGTGGCCGCGCGCTCCGGCGAGCTTCGCCAGCAACTGGCGCAAGCTCGGGCGCTCGCGCTCGACCAGGCCCACGATGGTCACCGCCCGGCTGCGCGCCGCCTCCACCGTGTCGGGGTCGGGGAAATCCGCCGCCGTCAGCGGCCGGTCGAGTTCCAGATGGCTGAAGTCGAAGCCGCCGAAGCGCCCGGAAAGCCGCCTCCTGCCGACCTCCGGGTCGGCCAGCCCGTTCAGTTCCAGAACCAGCCGCTCTGCCTCCTCCCGCGTGTCGGCGATGAGGGGGCTGAAGCCCGGCAGGATCGCCACCCGGTCCGGATCGCGCCCGGCCTTCGCTGCCCGCGCCTTCAGGTCGGCGTAGAAAGCCTGCGCCGTCGCCTTCTCCAGTTGCGCGGTGAACACCACCTCGGCATGGCGGGCGGCGAAATCGCGCCCCGTCTCCGACGACCCTGCCTGCACGAAGACCGGCCGCCCCTGCGGGCAGCGCGGCACATTCAGCGGGCCGGCGACCCTGTAATGCTCTCCGGCGTGGTCGAGCGCGTGGATGCTGCCGGGCTTCGCATAGCGGCCCGCCGGGCGGTCGTCGAGCACCGCATCGTCGGCCCAGCTGTCCCAGAGCGCCTTCGTGACCGCCATATATTCCTCGGCGCGGGCATAGCGGTCGGCATGGCTCACCTGGATGTCGTCGCCGTAATTGTGCGCCGCGGCAACGGACCACGACGTCACGATGTTCCAGCCGATCCGGCCGTTGCTGATGTGATCGAGAGAGGCGAACTGGCGCGCGAGGTTGAAGGGCTCGGTATAGGTGGTCGAGGCCGTCGCGATCAGCCCGATCTTCGAGGTCGCCGCGGCGAGAGCGCCCAGCAGCGTGATCGGCTCGAGCCAGCTGCGCGCCGCGTGCACCACCTCGCCCGACATGGAGAGGCTGTCCGCGAGGAAGATCGAGTCGAATGCCGCGTCTTCCGCCTTGCGGGCGAGCTCCCGGTGGAACTCGAAGTCCGTCAACGCAAGCGGCGAGGCCTCCGGATGGCGCCAGGACGCCTCGTGATGGCCGCGGCTGTGGACGAACAGGTTAAGGCGAAGCTGGCGCGACATCCCGTTCCCTCATCTCGGCCCTTCTCTCCCCGCCCGGCGCCTCCAGACCAGGTAGAGGATAGCCACGGCCCCGGCGAGCGCAAACCATGTGAGGGCGTATTGCAGATGGTCGTTGCGGAAGCGCGGCTCCGGCGGACGGGCGCGCGGCCAGTCCGGCGCGCCGGCGGCGGGCACGGCCTGGACGTAGAAGGGCGCCAGCGGCCGGCCGAGATGCGCCGCGACGGCCTCGGGATCGATATGGAACCAGATGCCGCGCGCCGGATCGTTATCGACGGCGAGGGGCCCCGGCTCGCTCGGGAAGCGCACCACGCCGTCCAGCGCCGCAAGGGGCGGGACGCGTGTATCCGGCGCGCTGCGGGCGGGCTCCACCCAGCCCCGGTTGACCAGCACCGGTACCGCCGCGCCCGAAGGCCGGAAGGGCGCCAGCACGTCGAAACCCGCGCGCCCGTTCCAGGTCCGGCTCTGGAGCAGCAGTTCGGGTTCTTCCCACGCACC
>JAJECZ010000073.1 GCA_022821735.1 Alphaproteobacteria bacterium
ATCGAGGACGCCGCGGCCGGCGATGCCGTGCTGCTGCTCGGCGGGGACGGCGAGGCGGCAATCGGGCTGGACGAACTCGCCGTCTGGTCCGGGAGGCGGGAACTCGACACGGTGTTGGCGATCGCGGGCAGGCTGACCGCACATTATCGAGGCGCAGATGGCGGCGGGACTACTCGTATTTGAGCGGCTCGGCGAGGTCGGCCGGGGCCACCGACGCCACATAGGCCAGGATCGCGTCCAGGTCGCCCTGGGTTATTTCCAGCGGCGCGATGGGCGGCGGGCGCGCCTCGTCGAAAGGCGGCGTGACGCCGGGAACCTGCGTGAAGGCCGGATGCGGGTTCAGCGTGAAGAACGCCCGAAAGCGCCGCTCCCAGTCGCCGAGCGTGCGCAGCACGGCGAAGGAGGGCGTGGAGCCGATGCCCGCCATGCGGTTCTTCGGCCCGACCACGTGGCAGCGCCCGCAATGGACCAGCGACAGGCGCTCGCCGGCCATCGCATCGCCGGTGACCGTCGGGGCCTTTACTTCCACCCTGGCGCCCGCCGCCGGCTCATAGAGCGGCTTCCCGTCCGGCGCAAAGGACGCCACGGTGCGCTGGCCGATGTCGGAAGCGAGCCAGTCGAGGAAGCGTTCCGCCAGCGCCGTGCGCGGGCCTTCCGCGGCTCGCGCGAGATAGACGATGTCCCCGCCCCGGAAAACCGGACGGCCTCCGTCCACCGCCGGACCGATGAGCACGTCCGCCCCGGCGCCCGGTTCGAGCGGCGCCGGCGTCGTCCGGATGCCGGTCTTCAGCGAGAAGCGCGGCAGCATGTGCTTCAGGAGCCCGCTCCCGATCAGCTCCGGGTCCGCTGCCACCGTGATATGGCGCTCCTGCGCCTGTGCGCCGGCCACCGCCAGCATGAACATTGCGGCCAGTCCGAGTCTCCACCGGATCGCCATCGCCATTCCTCCCGCGCCGAGGAAAGAACTAGCCTAGCAGGCGCGCGGACTTTGCGGGGAGTCTCCGCTAAACTCCGCCGGACGCGAACGGAGGAACAGGAGGAGGTTCCGATGAGCGGCGATTTCAACATGTCCATGCGCAAGTTCCTGAAGCAGGTCGGCGTCACCTCGCAGCAGGCGATCGAAGAGGCGATGCGCAATGCCGGGCCGGCGCAGACGGAAGGCAGGAGCTTCACCGCCCGCATGGTGCTGACCATCGACGAACTCGATCTTTCCCACAGCGTCGAGGGACGCATCGACGGGAAGGCGGGATGACCGCAACGCGCGAGGACATTCTGGAGGCGCTGAAGGGCGTTACCGACCCGATCAGCGGGCAGGACCTCGTTTCCGCCGGCCCGGTCCGGGCCCTGACGGTCGATGCCGGCACGGTCCGTTTCGTGCTGGAGATCGACCCGGCCCGCGCCGAGTTGATGGAAGGCGTGCGGGCGGAGGCGGAAGCTGCGGTGCGCGCGGTGCCGGGCGTCGAGCAGGTGTCGGCCGTGATGACCGCCCACCGCGAGGCCACGCCGGGGCCGGAGCTCAATATCGGCCGCCGCTCGGAGCCCGCCGGGCCGCGCCAGATACCGGGCGTGGATCGCATCGTCGCCATCGCTTCGGGCAAGGGCGGCGTCGGCAAATCGACCGTAACCGCCAACCTTGCCGCCGCGCTGGCGGCGGAAGGCCGCCGGGTGGGCCTGCTCGACGCCGATGTCTATGGCCCGTCGCAGCCGAGGATGCTCGGCGTGTCCGGCCGCCCGGCCTCGCCCGACGGCAAGACCATCCTGCCGCTGCGCAACCACGGCGTCACCATGATGTCCATCGGGCTCATGACGCGCGAGGACGAAGCGGTCGTCTGGCGCGGACCGATGCTCATGGGCGCGCTGCAGCAGATGATGAACCAGGTGCAGTGGGGCGCGCTCGACATTCTGCTGGCGGACCTGCCGCCCGGCACGGGCGACGTGCCGATGACGCTCTCGCAGAACGCCGAGGTCACCGGCGCCATCGTCGTCTCCACCCCGCAGGACGTGGCGCTGCTGGACGCGCGCAAGGGGGTGGACATGTTCCGCAAGATGTCCGTGCCGATCCTCGGCATGATCGAGAACATGAGCACCCATATCTGCTCCAATTGCGGGCATGAGGAGCATCTGTTCGGCCATGGCGGCGTGCGCGCCGAGGCGGAGAAGCTCGGCATCCCGCTGCTCGCCGAGATTCCGCTGGCGCTCGGCATCCGGCTGGCGTCCGACGGCGGGGCGCCCATCGTGGTGTCGCGGCCGGCCTCGCCCGAGGCGGCGGCCTTTCGCCGGGTCGCACAGCATCTGATCGAGACCGGGGCGGGATGAGCGACCCGGTCTTCCCGCCGCTGTTCACGGGCCACGCGGTCGAGGGCCGCATCGACCCTTTCGCCAAGGCCTGCGCCTCGGCGGCCCTCGGATGCGACGGCGGGTCGATCTTCCACAATATCGGCGCCGACTGGCTGAAGGCCGCCATCGTGTTCGCGCCGGAAGTGCCGCTGGAGGACGCGATGGCGATGCTGCCGGCCTGCGGCGTGGGGTTCCAGAATGCGCTCGGCGCACTGGCGCCGCCCGAGGTCGCCGTGCATCTCACCTGGGAGGGCGGCATCCTCGTGAACGGCGCCTCCTGCGGGCGGCTGCGCACCGACGCTTCCGACTGCGGGCCGGACGAGGTGCCCGACTGGCTGGTTGTCGGCCTCGAATTGCCGCTTATCGCCGAGGACGCGGATGCGCCGGGCGCCGCGCCGGACCGGACCTCGCTCTATGAGGAGGGCTGCGTGGAGGTCGCGCCCGACACGCTGCTGGAGAGCTGGTCGCGCCACACGCTGGTCTGGATCAACCGCTGGTCCGACGACGGCGCCGCGCCGCTGCACGGAGAATGGCGCGGCCTCGCTCACGGCATCGGCGAGGAAGTGGCGGTCGGCGGGCGGACGGGCCTCTTCGTCGGCATAGACGAGCGCTTCGGCATGCTGCTGCGCGAGGGCGGGACGACGAGCCTGCTGCCGCTTTCCGGCCTGCTGGAGCGGGGAGGAGAGACGTGAATCTCGCGCGCGCCATCCATTTCGACGAAAGCGACCTGCGCATCTTCCACAGCCCGGCGCGCACGGGCGAGTGGTGCGTTCCGGGCGGCTTCGAGTTCTCCAACTGGTCCGAGGCGGACCTTGTCGGCAAGGCGCGTCAGGCCTTCGCCAACGGATGGCTCGGCGTCGAGACCTTCGGGCGCGTCACCTTCGTCGCCGTCACCGCGGTCCGGGAGGAGGAATTCGAGGCGCTGGCGGCGCGGCTCGCCGGGCATTTCGTCCAGATTTACGGCGCGCCCTCGGTCGAGGCGGCGCTGCCCGTCGCCAGGGAGGAGCTGGAGCACATGGCCGAGCTCTGCGAGGACCACGACCCCAACACCCTGCTGACGGTCGCGCGCGAACTCACCGAAGCCGGCGTCCGCGAGAGCTTCCGCTCCATCAAGCCCCAGGACGCCGGCCTCGAACAGTTCGCCATCCACGGCGATCTGGAGGGGTGAGGGCGCTCGGGCGGCCCGTTACCCTTCGTCCTTCTCCAGCCATTGCGCCAGCGCCTTGGCGGGGTCGGCGATTTCCTCGATTGAAGTGTACCAGTGGTCCTCCCAGCCGTCGGCGGGAAGGCCGGCGAAGACCATGAGGTTGAGGGGGTATTGCTCGCTGTCGGTGCAGCGGCGGAAGTCGTCGCGGAAGAGGAACACGGGCTTGTCCCAGGCGAACGCCAGGCCGAGCTCCACCATCACGCCCTCGTCCGGCGGGCAGCCGTTCACGACCGCGAACAGCCCGTCCGCCTCGCGCACGTCGCGCATGTCCGCCTGCGCGATGCGCCAGGCCCAGCCGAGCGCGGCGCGGTCGATCTGGTTGTTGCGCGAGAAGGGCTCCCAAACCTCCGCGCCAAGCGCCTCCAGCGCCGTTTCCAGCGCCCGGAGCGGCCCCTCCTTCTGCTGCGCCGAGAAGCCATAGGGGTTCGCCAGGTAAAGCGTCTTGCGCGCGCTCATCTTCGCCTCCTGTCCGCTGCCGGCCCTGCCCGATCCGCCGGACGCCTCAACCGTCGTTCAGGTGGCAGGCGGAATGCCGGCCGGGCGCGATCTCCTTCAGCACCGGCGCTTCCTCGCGGCAGCGCGGCATGGCATGCGGGCAGCGCGGATGGAAATGGCAGCCCGTCGGAGGGTCCAGCGGAGAGGGGATTTCGCCCTTGACCGGCTCGTAGATGCGCCGGCGGGCATCGAGCGTCGGCGCGCCGGCCAGCAGCGCCTTCGTATAGGGATGGTTGGGCTCCGCAAACAGCGGCTCGGTGGGAGACGATTCCACGACACGGCCCAGATACATGATGACCACCCGGTCGGAGATATGCTCCACCACGCTGAGGTCGTGGCTGATGAACAAGTAGGTCAGGTCGAGGTCCCGCCGCAGGTCCATGAAGAGGTTGAGCACCTGGGCCTGTATCGACACGTCGAGCGCCGCCACGGCCTCGTCGCAGACCAGGAATTCCGGCTTCACCGCGAGCGCTCGGGCAATGCCGATGCGCTGACGCTGACCGCCGGAGAACTGGTGCGGGTAGCGGCGCTTGAAAGCCGGATCGAGCCCGACCCGGCGCATGGTGGCGTCGATATAATCGCCGCGCTCGCCCTTCGCGACGATGCCGTGGAGCAGCGGCGCCTCGCCGACGATGTCCTCGACCCGCATGCGGGGGTTCAACGAGGCGAACGGGTCCTGGAAGATCATCTGCACCTGGAGCGCGGCTTCGCGCGCCTCGGCGCCCTGCAGGGTTTTCAGGTCCCGGCCCCGATAGAAGATCGCGCCTTCGGTCGGCTCCATGATGCCGGCGACGATCCGCCCGAAGGTGGACTTGCCGCAGCCGGACTCGCCGACCAGCCCGACGACCTCACCGCGCGCGATATCGATATTCACGCCTTCGAGCGCGTGGACCGTTTCCTCATGCACCTCCGCGCCCAGCCGGCCCGCGATCCGGGCCGCAAGGTCCGGCGTCTTCACGAAACGCTTGCTCACGCCCCGCGCCTCGATCACGTCGCCGCCTCCAGTTGCGGGCGATGGCAGCGCAGCTCGCGGCCGGGCAGCGGGTGCGAGGTCTCCGGCTCGACGGCACAGGCATCGCCCGCGACCGGGCAGCGCTTCCGGAAGGCGCAGCCCGGGGCCAGGTTCAGCAGCGAGGGCGTCATGCCGGGAATCTGGAACAGCCTGCCGCCGCGCGTGTTGCGGCTCGGCACGGAGCCGATCAGCCCGCGCGTGTAGGGATGCGCCGGCCGGTCGATGATGTCGCCGGTTTCGCCCTGCTCGACAATGCGCCCGGCATACATGACGCAGATGCGGTCCGCGAGGCCGGCGACCACCGCAAGATCGTGCGTGATCCAGATCATCGCCGTACCCGTCTCGCGGCAGAGCTTCTGGGCTTCGTAAAGGATCTGCCCCTGGATGGTCACATCGAGCGCCGTCGTCGGCTCGTCCGCGATAATCAGATCCGGCTTGTTCAGCAGCGCGATGGCAATGGCGACCCGCTGGCGCATGCCGCCGGAGAATTGGTGCGGATAGGCCCGGAGGCGCTCGTCCGGCGAGGGGATGCCAACCTGGCCCAGCGCGTCGCGCGCCATGCCGCGGGCTTCTTCCTTTGAGACCGCACTATGGGCGTGCACCGCCTCGACCATCTGCGTCTCGATGCGGAGCACCGGATTGAGGGTCATCATCGGGTCCTGGAAGATCATCGCGATGCGGTTGCCGCGCAGATTGCGCATCCGCTCGCCGTCCATCCCCACCATGTCTTCGCCATTGTGGAGAATCCGGCCCTCCACAATCCGGCCCGGCGGGTCCACCAGGCGCATGATCGAGAAGCCGGTGACCGACTTGCCGGAGCCGGACTCGCCGACCAGACCCATGATCTCGCCGCGCCCGACCTCGAAGCTGACCCCGTCCACCGCCTTGACGATGCCCGCCTTGGTGAAGAAATGCGTCTTCAGGCCTTCCACGGCCAGGGTGGCGTTCGCCGCGACCATAGGGCTATTTCTGCAGTCGCGGGTTCAGCACGTCGCGCAGCTGGTCGCCCACGAGGTTGATCGACACGATGGTGATAAGCAGCGCGACGCCGGGATAGACGCTGATCCAGTATTTCATGCTCAGCATGTATTCGAAGCCATTGGCGATCAGCAGGCCGAGCGAGGGTTCGGTGATCGGCAGGCCGATGCCGAGGAAGCTCAGCGTCGCCTCCAGCGCGATGGCGTGGGCCGTCTGCACTGTCACCACCACGATCAGCGGTGGCAGGCAGTTCGGCAGCAGGTGGCGGAACAGGATGCGCCGGTGGCTGAGCGCCAGGCAGCTGGCAGCGTCGATATACTCCTTCGAGCGCTCGACGAGCGCGCTCGCACGCACGGTCCGCGCGTAATAGGCCCATTGCACGGTCACGAGCGCGATCAGGATCTTGTCCACGCCCTTGCCCAGCACCGCCAGCAGCACCAGCGCCACCAGGATCGAGGGAAAGCTCAGCTGGATATCGACGATACGCATGATGAGGGTGTCGACGCGCCCGCCGAAATAGGCGGCCGTCAGGCCGACGGCGCAGCCGATGGCCATGGCGATGACGCCGCTCATCACGCCGACGCCGAGACTGATGCGCAGCCCGTAGCAGATCGCGCTCACCAGGTCGCGCCCGGCGCCGTCCGTGCCGAGCCAGAAGACACGCCCGTCGAAGGCCTCGGTGCCGGGCGGCATGTGCGAGTCGAGCACGCTCACCTGTGCCAGGTCGTAAGGGTCGGTCGGCGCGATCCAAGGCGCGAAGAGCGCGACGAAGGCGATAATCGCGAAGACCGCGAGCGCCACCGTCGCGATGCGGCTCTCGAAGAAGTCTGAGGCGAAGCGCCGGAACGGGGTTTCGACGGCCACAGCCTGCGCTTGCCTGTCGGTCCGGACGGTCATGCGCGGGCGTCCTG
>JAJECZ010000536.1 GCA_022821735.1 Alphaproteobacteria bacterium
AGGGACGAGGCCCGCATCCTGCTGGCCCGGCTGGAGCAGGCGTGGGATGCGGCCGTCGCCAGCGGCTCGGCTCACACGATGCTCCGGGTGCTGCGCTTCCAGGCGGAGATCGCCGGGCTGGTCGGGCCGGCCGGTCAGAACAGCCGGGCCCGGCTCTGGCCGCTGCCGCATGAGGACGAGTTCGGCGAGATCGAGGCCGGCGAGGCGCAGGAGGCCGGAACCGAGCCCGGCCCGCTTGCCGAGGCCGTGCGCAGCGGCCTCGACCGGGCCCGATGCGCGCTCGCGCGGCACTGCGAGAGCCGGGAGGAGATGGAGACGCAGGAGGGTTTCGACGGGGCCGCGCACGACGAGGCCGCCCGCAGGCTCGCCGAGGCCGTCGAGGAACGGATGCGCCTGCCCGTCAGCTTCGAGCCGCCCGCACCGGCCCCGGACGGTCTGCCGCTCGCCGACGACCCGCCCGAGGAGACCTATGAGGACGACCCGTGGCGCGGCGACGACCCGCCCGGCCACGAAGACAGGATCGACGACAACAGGGCGGACGGCGCCGAGCATGACTGGCTCTACCAGCGCCGCAACGGCTACGCCGAAATCTACGACCCCTGGTCGCCGGACGAGGTCGAAGAGCGCAGGCGGGACCGGATCGAACGGGAAGAGAGGCGTTGCGGCAACGACCCGTTCGATCCCGGCGGCGAGGACTGGCAGGGCGGCTTCGACGACGCCGATTCCGCCCCCGGATCATGACAAAACATGACATTCCATGACATCCTGCGGCATCTTCCGACCGCCCCCTTACCGAGCCGGAGACCCGCTTTCATGCTTTCACTCGCCACGATCCTGGAGACCAGCGCCCGCGACCGGCCGGACAAGGCCGCCATCGTGCAGGGGCCGGTCCGCATGAGCTACCGGGAGCTCGACGCGCGGGCGCAGGCGGTGGCGGCGGACCTTGCGGGGCGGGGCATCGGGCCGGGCGACATCGTGGCGCTCGCCTGCCCCAACGTGCCGGCCTTCCCGGCCTTCTATTTCGGCGTGCTGAAGGCGGGCGCGACCGTGCTGCCGGTCTCCATCCTGCTGAAGCGCGACGAGATGGCCTATATCCTGAACGATAGCGGGGCGAAGGCGCTGGTCTGCCACGAGGGCTCGGCCGAACTGCCGCTGGGCGAGGTCGGCCGCGCCGCTTTCGGCGATGCGCCGGCCTGCGGGCACTTCATCGAGGCGGACGCGCCCGTGGCCGAGGCGTCTTTCGATACGGTCCAGCGCGGCCCCGACGACACGGCGGTGGTGCTCTACACCTCCGGCACGACCGGCCGGCCCAAGGGCGCGATGCTGACGCACACCAACCTCTTGATGAACGCCGAAATCTGCGTGGAACTCGGCGAGGTGCGCCCGGAGGACGTCGTGCTGGTCGCCCTGCCGCTGTTCCACGTGTTCGGGCAGGTGGTGCAGATGCTGGCGGCGTTCCGCAAGGCGGCGACCGTGGTGCTGGCGCCGCGCTTCGAGCCGGGCCTCTGCCTCGGCCTCATGGAGAGCGAGAAGGTGACGCTGTTCTCCGGCGTGCCGACCATGCTCTGGGCGCTGCTCACATATCCCGACGCCGAGAAGCACGACCTCGCCGCCATCGCCTCGACGCTCCGGCAGGTCACGGTGGGCGGCGCCTCGACGCCGGTCGAGATCCTGCGCGGCTTCGAGGCCAGGTTCGACGTGACCGTGCTGGAAGGCTACGGCCTTTCCGAAACCTCGCCGGGCGTGAGCTTCAACCGGCGCGACCGCGAGCGGAAGGTGGGCTCCGTCGGGCTGCCCGTCTGGGGCGTCGAGGTGCAGGTGGTGGACCCGGAGGACAATCCCGTGCCCGCGGGCGAGCCCGGCGAGGTGGTGGTGCGCGGCCATTGCGTGATGAAGGGCTATCTGGGCCGCCCCGAGGAAACCGCCGAAACACTGCGCGGCGGCTGGTTCCACACCGGCGATATCGGCCGCTTCGACGAGGACGGCTACCTGTATATCGTGGACCGGCTGAAGGAGATGATCATCCGCGGCGGGTTCAACGTCTATCCGCGTGAGGTCGAGGAGCTCCTGGTCACCCATCCGGAGGTTTCGCTCGCCGCCGTGATCGGCGTGCCGGACGAGCAGTACGGCGAAGAGATCAAGGCATATGTCGTGCCGGCCGCCGGCGCCGAACCCGATCCTGCCGCCATCGTCGGCTGGGCACGGGAGCGGCTGGCAGGGTATAAGTATCCCCGCATCGTCGAGTTGCGGGAAAGCCTGCCGCTGGGCGCGACCGGCAAGATCCTGAAACGCGACCTGAGCTGAGGAGGAGCTGAGCCATGCAACTCACCCCCGAACAGGTCTCCCGCTACGAACGGGACGGCCACCTTTTCCTCGAAGGCATCTTCAGCGCCGAGGAGGCCGCGCTGCTGCGCCGCGAGGCCGACACCGTGTTCGCGAGCGGGCGCGAGGAGGTCTGGCGCGAGGACAACGGCGCGCCGCGCACCGCGTTCGCCGCGCACCGCTACAACGAGATGTTCGGCCGCCTGGGCGCCCATCCGCGCCTGATCCGCCCGGTCGAGCAATTGCTCGGCGAGCCGGTTTACATGCACCAGTACAAGGTCAACGCCAAGGCGGCCTTCGACGGCGCGGTCTGGCAGTGGCACCAGGATTTCGGCACCTGGCACCGCGATGACGGCATGCCTGAGCCGCGCGCGATGAACATCGCCGTCTTCCTCGATCCGGTGACGGCCGCCAACGGGCCGCTGATGTTCCTGACGGGCAGCCACCGGGAGGGCGTGTTCGAGGCCGGGCACGACCTCGAGACGACGAGCTATCCGCTCTGGACGCTGGACCGGGAGACGGTGGCGCGGCTGGCCGGCGAGGGCGGCATCGCGGCGCCGACGGGCGAGCCGGGCTCCGTGGTGATGTTCCACGGCAACCTCGTCCATGCGAGCCCGCCCAATATCAGCCCGTGGGACCGGGTGATCGTCTATCTCAGCCTCTGCGCGGTCTCCAACCACATCACGCGCCACAAGCGCGCCGAGTGGATCGCGCACCGGGATTTCGACCCGATTCGCGCGCTGCCCGACGACTGCCTGATGCCGCAGGCCGTCGCGGCCGAATAGCGCCCGGCCCGTCCCCAGCCGGCCTCGCCGCCCGGAAGAACGCGGCAGGGAGATGAGCCTGCGCCTCTGCCTCGCCTTCGAGGACGGAACCGAGCGCGAGATCGTCGGCCAGCCCTGGCAGACGGTGTTCCAGGCCGCGCAGGCGCAGGGAATCGAACTCGCCACCGACTGCCGGGAGGGCG
>JAJECZ010000272.1 GCA_022821735.1 Alphaproteobacteria bacterium
CGTCGAATCGGCGTTCCAGAACAGAAGGTCGAACGGCACCGGGTCGCGGCCCAACAGGTAGTTGTTGATGACGAACGACCAGATCAGGTCGTTGGCGCGAAGCATGTTGAAGGTGGTCGCCATGTCGGCGCCTTCCAGCACGCCGCCCGCCTTGTCCATGCGTGCTTCCAGGGCGGCTACCTGCTCCTCGTCGACGAACACGCCGAGTTCGCCGACCTCGCTGAAATCGACCAGAGAGGCGAAGTAGGTGGCGCTCTCGATGGGAGCCTCGCCGCGCGCGGCCAGCCAGGCCAGAGTGACCGCGAGCAGCGTGCCGCCCAGGCAATAGCCGATGGCGTTGGCGCGCCGGGCCCCGGTAATCCGCTCGATGGCGTCGAGCGCGGCGAGCGGACCCTCGGTCATGTAGTCCTCGAACGACTTGTCGGAGAGCCGGGGATCCGGGTTGACCCAGGAGATGACGAACACAGTGTGGCCCTGCTCGACCGCCCAGCGCACGAAGGAGTTCTCCGGCGTGAGGTCCAGGATATAGAACTTGTTGATCCAGGGCGGGACGATCAGCAGCGGCACCTCGTGGACGGCCTCCGTCGTGGGTTCGTACTGGATGAGCTCCATGAGGTCGTTGCGCAGCACGACCTTGCCGGGCGTGACGGCGACATTGCGGCCGACCTCGAAGGCGGACATGTCGGTTTGCGCGATGCGCAGCTGCCCCTTTCCGGCCTCCAGGTCGCGGAGCAGGTTCTCGAAGCCGCGCAGCAGGTTCTCGCCATTGCTGTCCACCGTTTCGCGGAGGACCCTGGGGTTGGTGGCGGCGAAATTGGTCGGCGCCATCGCATCGACGAACTGGCGCGTGTAGAAGGCAACCCTGTCGGCGTCGTGCCGGTCGGCGCCCTCGGCTTCCGGCAGGCTGCCGAGCAGGAAGCGCGAGGACAGCAGATAGGACTGCTTGATGAAGTCGAAAACGAAGTTCTCTCGCCAGGCGGCGTCCTTGAAGCGGCGGTCGCCCGACTCCGGTTCTGCGACCGGCGGCACAGGCTCGCCGCCCATCATCCGGCGCGCCGTGTCCTGCCAAAGCTTCGCATATTGCTGGGCGAGCTCCGCCTGGGCGGTCATCATGCGCGCCGGGTCGGCCATCATCCGCGCCGTCATTTCGAGGAAGGCCCTGCCGATGCCGAGCGGGTCCGGGTCCGTCGCACCGCTTTCCGCCCCGTGCCGGGCGGCGAATTCCGCCGCCACGCGCTGGCTGCGTTCGGTGATCTCCCTGAAGCGTTCGGCGAGCGCATCCTGGTCGAGTGTGCCGGTCATCGGGCCGCCTCCAGCAATGTTCCGGATGAATAATAGTCCGAGAGCATTATTGCGTTGCAGCATAAAATTGTCGCAGTGCGGAATTGCGGTGCTGTTCGCAGGGTGCGCGATGCTGGGCGACACGCCGCCGCCGTCCGGGCGGCTCGCCGACGATGAACGCCTCCGGCGCGAGCGCCCCTGGCCCAACCTTGCCGACGTTCCCGCCCGGCCGCGCCCGGGTTCGGACCCGGCGGCCATCGCGGTGCTGCGCGCGCAACTGCAGGCGGAACGCGACGCGCATGACGCCGCGCGTGCCTGTCCGCCCGGCCGCGCCGGCCAGGACGGGAAGTGCATGGAATAGCGCGGCGCACTTGCTATAAACGCGCCGCCGCCCGTTTCCGGAGACCGGAGGCCATGGAACGCGACTTCCACCGAATCAGGCGCCTGCCGCCCTATCTCTTCGCCGAGGTGAACGAGATGAAGGCCCGTGCGCGCGCCGCCGGCGAAGACATTATCGATTTCGGCATGGGCAATCCCGACCGGCCGACCCCTCCGCATATCGTGGAGAAGATGATCGAAACAGCCCGCGACCCCCGCGCCCACCGTTACTCGACGTCGCGCGGCATACCGGGGCTGCGCCGGGCCGTCGCGGCATATTACGACCGGCGCTTCGGCGTGGAGATCGACCCCGAAAGGGAGGCGGTCGTCACGCTCGGCTCCAAGGAAGGACTTGCGAACCTCGCCCAGGCGATCTCCTCGCCGGGCGATATCGTACTGGTTCCCAATCCGTCCTACCCGATCCACCCCTACGGCTTCATCATCGCCGGCGCGTCGGCCCGGCACATTCCCGTGGGGCCGGGCCATGACTTCATGGCCGAGCTGGAACGCGCGGCGCGCCACTCCGTACCGCCGCCGACTGCGCTCCTGCTGAGCTATCCGTCGAACCCGACGGCGGAAGTGGCCGATCTCGACTTCTACGGCGAGGTGGTGGATTTCTGCCGCCGGCGCGGGATCTGGATCATCTCCGACCTTGCCTATGCCGAGATCTATTTCGACGGCCGGCCGCCGCCTTCCGTGCTGCAGGTGCCGGGCGCGCGTGACATCGCGGTCGAGTTCACCTCGCTTTCCAAGACCTACTCCATGCCGGGCTGGCGGGTCGGCTTCTGTGTCGGCAACGAGCGGCTCGTCGGCGCGCTTGCGCGGGTGAAGTCCTATCTCGACTACGGCGCCTTCACGCCGATCCAGGTCGCCGCGGTGGCGGCGCTGAACGGCCCGCAGGACTGCGTGGAGGAAGTGCGCGCGCTCTACCGCGACCGGCGGGACACGCTGGTCGACGCCTTCGGACAGGCGGGTTGGGAGGTGCCGCCCCCGCCCGCGACCATGTTCGCCTGGGCGCCGCTGCCGCCGGCGCTCGCCGGCATGGGGTCGCTGGAGTTCTCCAAGCTGCTGTTGCGCGAGGCGAAGGTGGCTGTCTCTCCGGGCGTGGGCTTCGGCGAGCATGGCGAGGGGTTCGTGCGCCTGGCCCTGGTGGAGAACCGCCAGCGCATCCGTCAGGCGGCGCGCGGCGTCAGGCAGTTCCTGGCGGCCGCCGACGCCTTTGCCGGGGAGGCGGGACGCCCTGTCGCCGCGGCCGGGCGATGACGGCGCTCAGGCTTGCAGTTGCCGGCCTCGGCACGGTCGGCGCGGGCCTGGTGCGGCTCGTCGAGCGCGAGGCGGACCTGCTTGCGCTCAGGGCCGGGCGCCGGATCGAGATCGTCGACGTCTCGGCGCGCGAGCGCGGCCGGGACCGGGGCGTGGCCCTCGACCGCTATCGCTGGCACGACGACGCCGTCGCCATGGCGCGCGGCACCGACGCCGATGTCGTGGTCGAACTGATCGGTGGCTCCGACGGGCCGGCAAAGGCGGTCTGCGAGGCGGCGCTCGGCGCCGGCCGGCATGTCGTCACCGCCAACAAGGCGCTACTTGCCCATCACGGCGCCGACCTCGCCCGCGCGGCGGAGGCGGCCGGCGCGGCGCTCTGCTACGAGGCCGCGGTCGCCGGCGGCATCCCGGCGATCAAGGCCGTCCGCGAGGGTTTCGCCGGCAACGAGATCCGGCGGGTCATGGGCATTCTGAACGGCACCTGCAACTACATGCTCTCGGACATGCGCCGCACGGGACGCGACTTCGAGACCGTTCTCAAGGAAGCGCAGGACCTGGGCTATGCCGAGGCCGACCCGAGCTTCGACATCGACGGCGTGGATGCCGCCCACAAGCTCGCCATCCTGGCCAGCCTTGCCTTTGGCGTCGAAGTCGATCTGGCGGCCGTTCATGTCGAGGGCATCCGCGGCGTCTCGGCGCTCGACATCGCCTTCGCCGAGGAACTGGGATACCGGATCAAGCTGCTGGGCATCGCGCGGCAGTCGGATGCCGGGCTGGAGCAGCGCGTCCATCCCTGCATGGTGCCGGTCGAGGCGCCCATCGCGCATGTGGACGGTGTGCTCAACGCCGTGGTGGTTGAGGGCAGCCAGGTCGGCCGCGCCGTGCTCGAAGGCCCCGGCGCCGGGGCGGGGCCGACGGCCTCGGCAGTCACGGCGGATCTCATTGACATTGCGCGGGGCAGCCGGGCGCCGGCCTTCGGCGTGCCGGCGGCGGCGCTCAAGCCGCTGCAGGCGGCGCCGATGGAGGCGCATCGCGGCCCCTACTATATCCGCCTCATGGTGGTGGACCGCCCGCGCGTGCTCGCCTCGGTCGCCGCCAGCCTCGGCGCGCAGGGCATTTCCATCGAATCCGTGCTCCAGCGGGGCCGCGCGCCGGAGGAGCGGGTGCCGGTGGTGATCGTGACGCACGAGACCGAGGAGCGCGACCTGAAGGCGGCGCTCGGCGAAATCGCGAAGCACGAGGCGGTGGTCGAGCCGCCGCTTTCCATTCGCATAGAGGCCCTGTAACAAAGCCGGGAGGAGGCCCGCGCCGATGCCAGACATACCGTCCTCGACCGACAGCGACAGGGCCGCCATGGACCGCAATCTCGCGCTGGAAGCGGTGCGGGTGACGGAGGCGGCCGCGCTCGCGGCCTCGCGGCTGATGGGGCGCGGCGACGAGAAGGCGGCCGACCAGGCGGCGGTGGACGCCATGCGCCGGGCGCTGAACGACCTGACCATCGACGGCACGGTGGTGATCGGCGAGGGCGAGCGCGACGAGGCGCCGATGCTCTATATCGGCGAGCGGGTGGGCGCCGGGGGCCCGAAGATCGACATCGCGCTGGACCCGCTGGAAGGCACCACGATCACGGCCAAGGGCGGCTCGAACGCGCTCGCGGTCATCGCCATGGCGGAAGAAGGCGGCTTCCTCCATGCGCCCGACGTCTATATGGACAAGATCGCCGTGGGGGCAGAGCTGCCGGAAGGCGTAGTCGATCTCGACCGGAGCCCGGCCGATAACCTGGAGGCGCTGGCGGAAGCCAAGGGCGTGGCGGTCGCCGACCTCGTGGTGTGCATCCTCGACCGGCCCCGGCACGAGGACCTGATCGGGGCGGTGCGGGACGCCGGCTCGCGCATCCAGCTGATCCAGGACGGCGACGTCTCGGGCGTTATCGCCACCTCGCGGCCGGACAGCGGCATCGATATCTATATGGGCTCCGGCGGCGCTCCGGAGGGCGTGCTGGCAGCGGCGGCGCTGCGCTGCATCGGCGGCCAGTTCCAGGGGCGGCTGCTGTTCCGCAACGATGACGAGCGCGCCCGCGCCGAGCGCATCGGCATCCAGGACCTGCACCGCAAATACGACCTGCTGGAGCTCGCCAGCGGCGATGTCATGTTCGCGGCGACGGGCGTGACCTCCGGCACCATGCTGCGCGGCGTGCGCCGGTTCGCCGGCGGCGGCTATACCCATTCCATGATCATGCGCTCCAAGAGCGGTACCGTGCGGACCGTCGAGGCCTGGCACAATTTCAACCGGAAAACCGGTTTCGACGCCGTGGATGGCTGATGCGTTCCTGGGCGTCGCCCGCTCGCTGAAGGGACGGGCCTGGCGGGAGCGGCAGGGCGATGCAAGGGCTGCGGCGGCGATAGCCCAGAGGGAAGGGCTTCCGGATATCGCCGCGCGCGTGCTTGCCAACCGGGGCGTGACGCCGGAGACGGCGGGAGCCTTCCTGAAACCGCGGCTCCGGACCACCCTGCCGGACCCGTCCGGCCTCAGGGACATGGACCTCGCGGCGGAGCGGCTCGCCGACGCGGCCGAGGCCGGCGAGACGGTCGCGGTATTCGCCGACTACGACGTCGACGGCGCGACCTCGGCCGCGCTGCTGTCCCGCTTCCTCGGCGCGGCCGGGGGCGGCGCCAGAATCTACGTGCCCGACCGGCTGACGGAAGGATACGGCCCGAGTGAGGCGGCGTTCGACCGGCTGGCGGAGGAGCAACACAAGCTCGTGCTGACGGTCGATTGCGGCATCACCGCCTTCGCGCCGCTCGCCCATGCCGCGCGCATCGGCCTCGAATGCGTCGTGCTCGACCACCACCTGCCCGAAGCCCGCCTTCCGGAAGCGCTGGCCGTGGTGAACCCCAACCGCATGGACGAGACCGGCGCGCTCGGCGGGCTTGCGGCGGTCGGGGTCGTCTTCCTGCTGGTCGTGGCCGCCAACCGCGCGCTGCGCCGGCGCGGCCATTACCGCTTCCGCCCGGAGCCGGACCTGCGCGACTGGCTGGACCTCGTCGCCCTCGGCACGGTCGCGGACGTGATGGAGCTGACCGGCCTCAACCGGACCTTCGTGGCGCGCGGCCTCGAAGTGCTGGCGCGCCGGGGCAACCCCGGTATCGCGGCCCTGCTCGCCGCCGCCGGCATCGAGCGGCAGCCGGGGGCCTACCATCTGGGCTTCGTGCTCGGCCCCCGCATCAATGCCGGCGGGCGCGTCGGCGAGGCCGGCCTCGGAGCAAGGCTGCTGGCGTCGGACGACGCGGACGAGGCGCGCCGTATCGCGGAGGTGCTGGAGCGGCTCAACAGCGAACGCCGGCAGGTCGAGGCGGATGTGCTCGCCGCCGCGCTTGCCGCCGGGCCGGAGGAGGGCGCGCCCTTCGTTCTGGCGGTCGGCGAAGGCTGGCATCCGGGCGTCGTCGGCATCGTCGCGAGCCGGCTGGTGGAGCGGTTCCGCAGGCCGGCACTGGTCGGCGCGCTGGAGAACGGGCGGATACGCGGCTCGGCGCGCTCGGTCCCCGGCGTCCCCATCGGCCCGGCGGTGCTCGCCGCCAGGGATGCGGGCCTGCTGGAGGCGGGCGGCGGCCACGACATGGCGGCCGGCTTCACGCTCGACGAGGCGAAGCGCGCGGCCTTCCAGGCGTTCCTTACCGAACGGCTGGGGCCGCTGGTGCCGGCGGAAGGGCATGTCCCGCCGCTCGACATCGATGCCGGCCTCTCCGTTGCGGGCGCGACGGGCGGCCTGCTGGAGCATCTGGAGGCCGCCGCGCCTTTCGGCCGCGGCAACCCGGAGCCGGTGTTCGCGCTGCCGGCGGCGCGCGTGCGCTACGCCCGGATCGTCGGCAACGGCCATGTCCGCGCCGACCTCACGGATGCCGGCGGCGGGCGGCTCGCGGCCATCGCGTTCCGTTCGGCGGAGACGCCGCTCGGCCGGGCGCTGCTGGAAACGGACGGGGGCGCGCTGCATGTGGCCGGCACGCTGCGCGCCGACGACTGGCGCGGCAACGGGGCCGTCCAGTTCACCGTCTCGGACGCGGCGCGGGCCGAAGCGGCGCCGTAAAGCGCGGCCTTCCGCGCTCCTAGCAGAAAATCACTTTTTGTTCTTGATTATCGAGCCTAATATCCTATATATGTCCTCAAATCCCTGAGGGAACGAACGAGCCCATGACCTGATCCGTCCGGCGGAGGCGCCGACCGCGCGCCGGATTTCCGCACACGACACCAGCCGGAAAGGCAGGAAAGCAGGCGCCCGCAACCGGGGCCGCATACCCGGAAGCGCGCGCCGGTGGCAGATCGTCCCGTCCGGGTTGGCCGGCCGGACGGCGGCGAGGGCCGGCCGGAATGCCTGATCCGGGTTGGCCGTTTTCGAGGCTGCGGCAGGCAGCGGTTTTGCGAGAGCCGCGTTGGCGCGGTGGTTTTACGAGAGCCGCGTCGGCGCGGCGGAAGGAGGAGCGATGGCGAAGGAATCGACGACCGGGCCGGCGGGTCTTCCGATCGAGCGGAGGCGCGGCCGCCGGGTCAGTGAGGACCTGCGCGGCCGGGCGGTCGCGGCGGTGCTGGAAGGCGGCATGACCCCCGCCGCCGCGGCCCGGCATTTCGGGCTGGCGGACAGCAGCGTCCGCAACTGGGTGAAGCGCTTTCGCGAGCGCGGCCATGTGCGGCCCGACCCGATGGGCGGCGGCGTCTCCCGGGTCGAGCCGGAGCGGGAGCGCATTTTCAGCATC
>JAJECZ010000320.1 GCA_022821735.1 Alphaproteobacteria bacterium
TCGGAAGGGCGTTTGAAGGAGTAATTCCCCGAGCCCGATGGGAGGCCCGCATGGAATCCTTGTTGGAATTTCCTTCGATGGACCGCCAGAATCTCCGCGATCTGAAGAAAGCGATCGACGGGGGGTTTCGCGACTTTTCGCGCGAATTCGGCGAGATGCTCGAGAATTTTTTCGAGCCCCTGCTCAGGTTCCTCGTCTGGTTCGAGAAGCTGCTGATCGCGACGCCCTGGCCGGTGATTATTCTGGTCATCGCCGGGCTGGCCTGGCTCGGCTCGCGCAGCAGGACGGTCGTTATCGGTTCCGTGCTGTCGTTCCTCGCGATCGGCTATTTCGGTATGTGGCAGGACACAATGTCCACGCTTGCCATCATCTCGGTCGCCACCCTGCTCTGCATCGCGGTCGGCATCCCGCTCGGCATCCTGATGGCGCGCTCGGACCGGATGCAGACGGCGATCACGCCGGTGCTGGACATCATGCAGACGATTCCGGCCTTCGTTTATCTCATACCGGTTGTCATGCTGCTCGGCATCGGCAAGGTGCCGGGCCTGATCGCGGTGTGCATCTACGCGATTCCGCCGATCGTGCGGCTGACCAATCTCGGCATCCGGCTCGTCGAGAAGGAAGCGCTGGAGGCAGCCGACGCCTTCGGCGCCGACTACCGGCAGAAGCTGTTCGGCGTGCAGATTCCGCTAGCCCTGCCCAACATTTTCGCCGGCGTGAACCAGACCATCATGATGGCGCTGTCCATGGTGGTGATCGCATCGATGATCGGCGTCGCCGGCCTCGGCGTGCCGGTGCTGCGGTCGATCTCGAACCAGTATCTGGCGCTCGGCCTGATGAACGGCCTTGCGATCGTGGCGCTGGCAATCATCTTCGACCGCGTCTCGCAGAGGTTCGGCCAGCGCCTGCAACGGCATCGCCAGGGCGTCGATCATGGCTGAGACCAAAATCAGCATCGAGAACCTGTACAAGATTTTCGGTCCCCGGCCGCAGTCCGTGCTCGCCGCCGTCCAGCAGGGCATGTCCAAGCAGGAATTGCTCGAAAAGCACGATCACGTGCTCGGGCTGAAGGACATCAACATCGACGTATCCGCCCGGGAAATCTCGGTCATCATGGGCCTGTCGGGCTCCGGCAAGTCCACGCTGATCCGGCATATCAACCGGCTGATCGAGCCGACGTCGGGCCGGATCATGGTCAACGGGCGCGATGTCCTCGCCCTGAGCAGGGAGGAGTTGATCGAGGTCCGGCGCCACAGCATCTCGATGGTGTTCCAGAGGTTCGGACTGCATGTCCACAAGACGGTGGCCGAGAACGCCGCCTACGGGCTCGCGATCCAGGGCATGTCCATCGGGCAGGCCAAGGAGCAAAGCCGGAAATGGCTGGACCGCGTCGGGCTGTCGGGATTCGAGAACCACTATCCCTCGCAATTGTCGGGCGGCATGCAGCAGCGGGTGGGCCTGGCCCGCGCGCTGGCCACCGACGCGGAAATCCTGCTGATGGACGAGCCGTTCTCCGCGCTCGATCCGCTGATCCGCACCGACATGCAGCAGGTCCTGCTCGGCCTGCAGGAGGAGCTGCACAAGACCATCGTGTTCATCACCCACGACCTCGACGAGGCGCTCCGGCTGGGGGACAGCATCGCGATCCTGCGCGACGGCGCCCTGATCCAGCAAGGCAATCCGCAGGACATCATCCTGCATCCGGCCGACGACTACATTTTCGACTTCGTGAAGGACATCAACCGCGGCCGGGTCGTCGAGGCGCGGTCGGTCATGACCCCCGGCGAAGGCGTCGACGGCCCGAGCGTAGCGCACGACCTCGTGCTGGACGAGGCCCTGCAGGTCGTCAGCGCCGCGCCGTCGGGCGAGGCCAGTGTCGTGGACGGCGAAGGCAAGCCCGTCGGCAGCGTAAGCCTGAAGCAGATCATCGACGCCATGGCCCGCCCGGCCGAAGAGGGCGACCAGGAAGCGAGATACCGGTAGGCCGGATAACGAACATGATATCGGGGCGTTGCATGGCGCCCGGGGGGCCACTCACCGTCCGCCGGTGGGGCCGCTTCTTGCGGGGACAAGCCCGCGGGGACGGAAGCGCATGACGAGGAGCAGGATGAGGCCCATGACCAGCGGGCGCACATGCGCCGCGCTGTCGAGCAGGTGTTCGCGGAAGGCGCTGTCGGCCGGCAGGCCGGAAGTCAGCGCCTGCATCGTCCAGAGGCCCGCCGGCTCCGCCTCGATCCAGACGAACCAGACGAGGAAGCCGCCCAGCACCGCGCCCAGATTGTTGCCGGAGCCGCCGACCACCACCATCACCCAGATGAGGAAGGTGAAGCGCAGCGGCTGGTAGCCCGCCGGCGTGAACTGGCCGTCGAGCGTGGTCAGCATCGCGCCCGCGACGCCGACGACGGCCGAGCCCAGGATGAAGACCTGCCGGTGGCGGCGGGTCACGTCCTTGCCGAGCGCGCCGGCGGCGGTCTCATTGTCCCGGATCGCCCGCATCATCCGGCCCCAGGGCGAGTGCAGCGCGCGCTCCGAGAGCCAGAACACCACCGCCAGCACGGCGAGGAAAAGGCCCGCATAGCAGAGCTTCACGAACAGGCTCGAGGACTGGACCGCGAACTCCCTGAGCGCATCCTCATGCGCCGCGCCGGTCAGCGCCTCAAGGCTCCGGCTGTGTAGCACGGCCACCATGTCGATGAAGAGCGGGTCCTGCTGCAGGTCCACCTCGTAGGGCACCGGCCGGCCGAGGCCCGTCACGTTCTTCACCCCGCGCGTCAGCCAGTCCTCGTTCTTGAGCACGGCGATCACGATCTCGGAAATGCCGAGCGTGGCGATGGCGAAATAGTCCGAGCGCAGCCCGAGCGCGATCCGCCCGATGACGAAGGCGGCGGCGGCGGCGAACAGCCCGCCCACGAACCAGGAGAGGAGGATCGGCAGGCCGAGGCCGCCGAGATAGCCGGTCTTGGCGGGCTCCACCGCCTCGATGGCATCGACCGCGGGATCGAAGAAGGCGCGCGCGCCGAAGAGCCCGACGAGCACGACCGCCGCGAGCGCCGCCGTGCGGGTGCGGTTGCGGGGCATGTAGCGGGCGAGCGCCAGCGCGAGGCCGCCCGCCGCCATCAGGATGAGGAGCGCGATGAACAGCCCGCCGCCGCCAGCCGCCCATGCGGCCGGCACGGGCGGGCGCGAGACCAGGACGCCCGCGAGCCCGCCGAGCGCCGCGAAGCCCATGATGCCGATATTGAAGAGGCCCGCATAACCCCACTGGATGTTGACCGCGAGCGACATGAGGGCGGAGATGAGGCAGAGGTTGAGGACCGCGAAAGCCAGCGGCCAGGACTGGCCGAAGCCGACCGCCGCCAGCGCCGCCCCGACGGCGGCGAGCGCGGCCCCGTTCCGCACGGCCGGCGTCACAGCACCCGCCCCCGGAAGATGCCCGAAGGCCGCAGCAGCAGGACGAGTACCAGGATCGCGAAGGAGACCGCGAACTTGTAGTCGGTCGAGAGAAGCTGGGCGAGGCCGTCCGGCTGCCAGGGCCCGGGCAGCAGGTAATGCAGGAACTTCTTCCAGGCGTAGGTGACGGTGACCTCGGAGAAGGCGACGATGACCGCGCCAACGATGGCGCCGACCGGCTGGCCGATGCCGCCCAGTATGGCGGCCGCGAACATGGGCAGCAGCAGCTGGAAATAGGTGAAGGGCTTGAAGCTCTTGTCGAGCCCGTAAAGCGCGCCCGCAATGGCGGCGAGCGCGGCGGCGATGGCCCAGGCGATGAGCACCACGCGCTCCGGGTTTATGCCGGAAAGCAGCGCCAGGTCCTCATTGTCCGAATAGGCCCGCATCGACTTGCCCGTCCGGGTGCGCTGCAGGAACCGGAAGAGCAGGAAGACGACGACGACCGCGACGACGACCGTCAGGCACTGCGTCGTCTTGATCGAGAGGCCCTCCGCAAGCCCGGTCTCCTGCTTGAACTCGCGCGCCTTCACCAGGAAGCGCGCGCCGTCCGTGAATTGCCGGTCGTCCGGACCGATGATGAAGCGCACCGCCCCGTTCAACACGAACATCACGCCGAGCGAGGCCATGACGAGCACGATGGGCGCGCTGCGCCTCCGGCGGTAGAAGCGGAACACCAGCCGGTCGGCGGCGAGCGCGGCGGCAATGGCGGCGGCCATGCCGAAGGGCAGCGCCAGCAAGGCCGTCGGCAGCGGCCCGAGGCCGACGCCCCAGGCCTGGAGCTGCCAGGTCGCGAGGATCGTCGCCATCGCGCCGAAGGCCATCAGGTCGCCATGCGCGAGATTGGCGAAGCGCAATATGCCGAAGACGAGCGTGATGCCGAGCGCCCCGAGCGCAAGCTGCGCCGCATAAGCGAGCCCCGGCACGAGGACATAGTTGCCGAGCAGGACCGCTGCGCTCAGGAGGTCGGGCGGCACCCCTCAGCCCCCGAGGAAGGACCGGCGCACTTCCGGATTGGCGAGGAGCGCGCGGCCGCTGTCGGTGAAGCGGTTTTCCCCGGTGACGAGCACATAGCCCCGGTCGGCGATGGCAAGCGCCTGGCGGGCGTTCTGTTCCGCCATCAGGATCGCGATGCCGGCGCTGCGGATCTCCAGCATGCGCTCGAACAGGTCGTCCATCACGATGGGCGAAACGCCGGCCGTCGGCTCGTCCAGCATCAGCACCGCGGGCTCGGTCATCAGCGCGCGCCCGACGGCGACCTGCTGGCGCTGGCCGCCCGAGAGCTCGCCCGCCGGCCGGTCCCGGTTCTCCCCCACTGCCGGAAACAGCTCGAAGACCCTCTCCATGGTTTCGGCGATGCCGTCACGCCGGAGGAACGCCCCCATCTCCAGGTTTTCCCGCACCGTCATGGTGACGAACACATTGTCGGTCTGCGGCACGAAGGCCATGCCGCGCCCGACCCGGTTCTGCGGCGAGAGGCCGGTGATGTCCTCGCCGTCCAGCCGCACCGCGCCCGACCGGAGCGACAGCATGCCGAGCAAAGCCTTCATGGCCGTCGATTTGCCCGCCCCGTTCGGGCCGACAATGACGGCGATCTCGCCCCGGTCCACCGCGATCGAGCAATCGTGGATGATGTCGGCCCCGCCATAGCCGCCGGTCATGGCCTCGCCCTCGAGGTAGCTCATGACCCGCCCGCTTCCGGAGCGGGATTGTCCGCATGCGCGCCCCGGCCGAGATAGGCCTCGATCACCGCCTCGTCGGCCATGATCCTGTCGGCCGGCCCCTGGGTCAGCACCGCGCCCTCCACCATCACGATCACCGGGTCGCAGAGCCGGGAGATGAATTCCATGTCGTGCTCGATCATGCAGAAGGTGTAGCCGCGCTCGACATTCAGGCGGAGGATCGACTCGGTAATCCGGCGCAGCAGAGTGCGGTTGACGCCGGCGCCGACCTCGTCCAGCAGCACGATGCGGGCATCGACCATCATCGTCCGGCCGAGCTCCAGCAGCTTCTTCTGGCCGCCGGAGAGGTTGCCCGCCGGCTCGTCGGCGACGCGGCCGAGGCCGAGGAAGTCGATCACGTCGTCGGCCTTCTCCCGGTTCGCGCGCTCTTCCTCCCGCACCGTTCCGGGTTGCAGCCACGCCCCCACAAGGCTCTCGCCGGTCTGGCCGGCGGGCACGGTCATCAGGTTCTCGCGCACGGTCAGCGTCGGGAACTCATGCGCGATCTGGAAGGTCCGGAGCAGGCCCCGGTGGAAAAGCTGGTGCGGCCTGAGGCCGGTCACGTCCTCCGCGCCGAGGAAAATGCGTCCCGAATCGGGGGCAAGCACGCCCGCAATCAGGTTGAACAGCGTGGTCTTGCCGGCGCCGTTCGGTCCGATCAGCCCGGTGATCGAGCCCCCGGCGATCTCCAGGCTCGCCCCGTCCACGGCCGCGACGCCGCCGAAGCGCTTGGAGACGCCGGCGACGCGGATCATCGGCTATACGCCGGGCCCCGCCGGCGCAAGGAGCCGGACGGCCGGGCGGCGGGCATCGCAGCCGCGCCGCCCGCGCGCCTGTCAGCGGTACCGGACGGTGACGATCTTGCCGTCCTCGACCGCGATCTCGCGGTAGTTGCCCGCGCTCTCGCCCTGGCCGATCAGCTCGACCGCAGACGCGCCGACATAGTCCACATCGCCGCCGCCGGCGATGATCTCGAGCGCCTTGCCGAGCTCGCCCGGATGGATCTTCTCGCCGGGCGCGTTGGCGACCGCCATCACATGGTCCTTGAGCTTCCCGCTGTCGGCGGAGCCGGCGGCCTGCATGGCCAGCATGATGAGGGCGGCGGCGTCGTAGGCCTCGCCCGTGAACGGGCCGGCCTTGAAGCCCGCGGCGCCCGCCATGTCGGCGAAGGTCGCGGCCCCGGTGCTGTCCGTGCCCGGCACCGTTCCGAAGGAGCCGTTGAGGTCCGTGCCGATGGCCTCGACCAGGCTGTCGCCGACCATGCCGTCCGGAAGCACAAAGGTCTCGAACGCGCCGGTGTCGAGCGCGCCCTGGATGATGCCCTTGCCGCCCTGGTCGAGATAGCCCGCGACCACGAGCACGTCCCCGCCGGCGGCGGCGAGCGCGGCGACCTCGGCCGCATAGTCGCCCTTGCCGTCCTCATGCGCGGCCTCGATGGTCACCGTGCCGCCCATCGCCTTGAAATTGGTGGCGATGCTGTCGGCAAGGCCCTTGCCGTAGTCGTTGTTGGTATAGGTGATGGCGATGGTCCCTACACCCCGCTCCTTCAGCACCTCGGAAATCACCTGCCCCTGGCGGGCGTCGGAGGGCGCGGTGCGGAAGAACAGGCCGTTGTCCTCCAGCGTGGAGAGCGCCGGAGATGTGGCCGACGGCGAGATCATGACGGTGCCGTTCGGCATGGCCACATTCTGCAGCATGGCCGTGGTCACGCCCGAGCAGTCGCCGCCGACGATGGCGTTTACCCGGTCGGCGGTGATCAGCCGCTCCGCCGCCGCGCTTGCCGCCGCGGAATCGATGCAGGTCGTGTCGCCGCGCACCGGCGTCACGGCCGCGCCGCCGAGCAGGCCCTTGCTGTCATTGACTTCGTTGATCGCGAGTTCCGCGCCGGCCGCCATGTCCGGCGTCAGCGATTCGATCGGCCCGGTAAAGCCCATCATCACCCCGATCTTGACTTCGGCGGCTTCGGCCGATGCCATTGCGAACAGGGCTGCAAATGCAATGAGGATCTTTCGCATAGCGTCCTCCCTTGAGAAAGCCGGGCAGCGCGCAACCCCGAGTGTCGGCAACCGCCCGAATAGTTGTTTTCAGTCTAGGTTATCGGGGTCCGCCCGGCAATTGAGGAGGCGAGCCGTCCGCATGGTTCGAACCGGGCCGTGATCCGCATTACCGGCGGCCACTGGCGCGGGCGGCGGCTTGCCGTGCCGGCGGACCGCTCCGTGCGCCCGACGGCCGAGCGGGTGCGCGAGGCGGCGTTCAACCGGCTGGTCCATGCGGGGCTCGATCCGCCGCTCGAAGGCGCGGCCTTCCTCGATGTCTTCGCCGGCACCGGCGCGGTCGGGCTGGAGGCGCTTTCGCGCGGCGCGGCGCGGGCGTCCTTCATCGAGAGCGATCCTGCGGCGCTCGCCCTGCTCCGCGGCAATGTCGGCGATGCCGGCACGGCCCACGCCCGCGACGCCGCCTCACCGGGGCCCGCGCCCACGGCCCACGACATCGCCTGGCTCGACCCGCCCTGGCGCTCCGGGCTGGCCGCGCCGGCGCTCACCGCGCTCGGCCGCGAGGGCTGGCTCCGGCCCGGCGCGCTGGTCGTCGTCGAGAGCGCGCATGACGATGCGCCCGACCTGCCCGGCCTCATCGACCGCCGCCGCTACGGCCGCACGGCGCTCGCCTTCTTGCGCTTTTCCGCCCTTCCGCCTAACAGGGAGGGGCGAGACTGAGGGGGTGGGGTTCATGGTGGCGGTGCCTGTGCTGTCCGAGATACCGGGGACGGTGTTCAAGATCGAGGTCAAGGTCGGCGTCGAGGTGGCGGAGGACGATCCGGTGGTCATACTGGAGTCGATGAAGATGGAGATTCCGGTGGGCGCGCCACAAGCGGGCCAGGTCGCCGAAATTCTGGTCGAGGAAGGCGAGGCGGTCGAGGAAGGCCAGGAAGTCGCCGTCGTCGAGGCCTGAGGCGGCAGAGCCCGTGACCGCCGGGACGCCTCCGTTCGGCCGGATCCTGATCGCCAACCGCGGCGAGATCGCCTGCCGGATCGCGCGGACCGCCCGGCGCCTCGGCACGGCCACGGTGGCCGTCTATTCCGAGGCCGACGCCGATGCCCTGCATGTGCGCATGGCCGACGAGGCGGTCGCCATCGGCGGGTCCGCGCCGTCGGAAAGCTATCTGGACGGTGAGCGTATCGTCCGCGCGGCGCTCAAGACGGGCGCGGAGGCGGTCCATCCGGGCTTCGGTTTCCTCTCCGAGAATGCGGGCTTCGTCGAGGCTGTCGAGGCGGCGGGGCTGGTGTTCATCGGGCCCGGCGCGGCCGCCATCGCCGCCATGGGCGACAAGATCGAGAGCAAGCGGCTTGCGGAGCGGGCGGGCGTTCCCGTCGTGCCGGGCGACGCCGGCGAAATCGCGGACGCCGAGGGGGCTGTCGCCAGCGCGCGCCGGATCGGCTACCCGGTCATGGTCAAGGCCTCGGCCGGCGGCGGTGGCAAGGGCATGCGCATCGCCGGCTCCGACGACGAGCTCCGGCAGGTCTTCGGCTCCACCGTGAACGAGGCCGTAAGCGCCTTCGGGGACGGCCGCGTTTTCGTCGAGAAATATGTCGAGGAGCCGCGCCATATCGAGATCCAGGTCCTGGCCGATGCGCATGGCAACGCCGTCCATCTCGGCGAGCGCGAATGCTCGATCCAGCGCCGCCACCAGAAGGTGGTCGAGGAATGCCCGAGCCCGTTCGTCGACGAGGCGCTCCGCGAGGAAATGGGCGCCCGCGCCGTGGCGCTTGCCCGCGCCGTCGACTACCGCTCGGCCGGCACGGTCGAGTTCATCGTGGACCGTGAGCGCAACTTCTACTTCCTGGAGATGAACACCCGCCTCCAGGTGGAGCATCCGGTGACGGAGATGGTCACCGGGCTGGACCTTGTGGAGCAGATGCTGCGCGTCGCGGCGGGCGAGCCGCTTGCCTTCGGCCAGGAGGATGTCCGCCTCGACGGCTGGGCCATCGAGGCGCGGGTCTATGCGGAGCGGCCGGAGCGCAATTTCGCGCCCTCCATCGGGCGGCTGGAGACCTTCCGCCCGCCGGCGGAGGAGGGCGGCGTGCGCATCGACACGGGCGTGGTCGAGGGCTCCGAGATCACCATGTTCTACGACCCGATGATCGCCAAGCTCGCCGCGCACGGCGCCACGCGGGAGGAGGCGCGCGCAAGGCTCGCGGGCGCGCTCGGCCGCTTAGCCATCGGCGGCGTCGGGCACAATATCGACTTCCTCGCCGCCATTGCGGACCGCCCGCGCTTCGCCGAGGGCCGGCTCAGCACCGCCTTCATCGACGAGGAGTTCCCGGACGGCTACGACCCGGCCGGGGGTGCCGGGGCGCACCGCCGGTTGTTTGCGGCCGTGGCCGCGACGCTCGCGCAAAGCGAGGCGGCGGCCTCGGGCGGCGCGGCGCGCCGCGACTGGGCCGTCCTGTCCGGGGACGATGCGGCCACGGTAGCGGTGGCGCCGGACGGGAAGGGCCTCAGGCTGGAGATCGACGGCGCGGCAGCGGGGCTGGAAGGCGCGCGCCCGCCGGGCGGGACGCATTTCGAGGGCCGGTTCGACGGCGAGGCGGTTGCGGTGCGGGTCGAGGAGGACGGCGCCGGCTGGTTGTTGTCCTTCCGGGGCGCGCAGGCGAAAGTGCGGGCCGTGCCGCCGCGCGTCGCGGAATTCGCGCGCCTGATGCCGAAGAAGGCGCCGCCGGACACCTCGAAGGTGCTGCTCTCGCCGATGCCGGGGCTGCTGGTCTCGCTGGCGGTCGCGGAGGGCGACGAGGTGGAGGCCGGGCAGGCGCTCGCCACGGTCGAGGCGATGAAGATGGAGAACGTGCTGCGCGCCGAGTGGCCGGGGCGGATCAAATCCATCCCGACCGCCGCCGGCGACAATCTCGCCGCCGACCAGCCGATCCTCTATTTCGAGTGAGGCGGCGGCGCTGAAAGAGGAGTTTCGCCATGCCTGAAGACCGCGACTGGTTCATGGGCCTCGCGCTCGAGGAAGCGGAACGGGGACAGGCCGAGGGCAATATCCCGGTCGGCTCCGTCATCGTGCGCGGCGGCGAGGTCGTCGGGCGCGGGCGCAACCGCGTCGCCTCGGACCGCGACCCGACCTGCCACGCCGAGGTGGACGCGCTCAGGGACGCCTGCCGCAACCTCGACAGCCCGGACCTTTCGGGCGCCGCCTGTTATACGACGATGGAGCCCTGCCCGATGTGCTGCTGGGCGCTGCAAGAGGCGGGGGTCGCCCGGCTGGTGCTCGGCGCGCGCCATGCGGAAATGCGCCGCACGGATTACGGCCGCTACAGCGTCGAGGCGCTGCTGGAGTTGACCGGCCGCTCGCTGGAGATCGAGACCGGCGTGCGCACGGCGGAATGCGAGGCGATCCGCCGGAACTGGACGGGCCCGGCGCGGCCCGAGGCCTGAACGGCGCGCGCCCGGGCGGGAAGGAGGTGAAGATGGAAACAGGAAACGGCGAACTGTTCGCCGTGCTGGGCGAGCAGCGCTACCGGATCGACAGGCCCTGGGGCCGCTGGCCGGAGCATATTCCGGTCGGGATCATCAGCAAATGCGCGGTCGATGCCGGCGGCAATCTCTATGTCTGCCAGCGGCGCTCGACCCCGGTCCTGGTGTTCGACCCGGAGGGGAACTTCGTCAGAAGCTGGGGCGACGGCGAGATCGCCGACCCGCACGGCATCGCCGCAGCCCCGGACGGCCGCATCCTGGTCGTGGACCGGGACGCGCACCAGGTGCTCGTCTTCGACGCCGAGGGCGGGCTGCTGCTGGCGCTCGGCGAGCGGCACCGCCCCCGGACCCAGGCGCCCTTCAACCACCCGACCGATGTCGCGGTCGGGCCGGACGGCGACCTCTATGTCTCCGACGGCTACGGCAACACCATGGTCCACCGGTTCGCTCCCGACGGCGCGCTGCTGCGCAGCTGGGGCGGGCGGGGGAGCGGCCCCGGCGAGTTCACCACGCCGCACGGCATCGGCGTGCTCGGCGACGGGCGGGTGCTGGTCGGGGACCGCGAGAACAACCGTGTGCAGGTCTTTTCGCCCGAGGGCGATTACCTCGCCGACCTCGGCCCGTTCTACAAGCCGATGGACATCCATATCGACGGCGAGGGGCGGATCTATGTCTCGGACCAGGTGCCGCGCGTGACAGCGCTCGGCCCCGACGGGACGATATTCGGAAGCTGCAAGCCGGTGGCGGTCATGCCGCACGGTGTGAGCGGCGATGCGGCGGGGACCCTCTATTTCGTCGAGACCCATACGACCGTCATCACCCGCCTGGCGCCTGTTTCCTAGCCGGGCGCGTCCTTGCCGTTCGCGGCTGCGAGCAGGGCGTCGGGGTCCTCTGCGCCGTAGTCGCGGCGCGCGCCCGCCGGCGTCACATAGCCGTCGGCCAGGTCCTCGCCGAGGCGGGCCGGGTCGCGCTCGGCCGGCGGGCCGTAGCCGCCGGAGCCCGGCACGTCGAAGATCACGAGCCCGCCCGCCGGCGCGTCGAAGGCGCCCTTGCTGTTGAGCACCCGCTCGGCCCCGTCCGGATCGACGACCGAGATGCGCGCCGGGGCGCCGGCCGCCCCGCCCTCGATGCCGAAGGGCGCGGACTTGGTGCGCTCGCAGCAGACGGTGGCGCGCGAGTCGCGCTCCAGGATGCGCCAGGTCCGGCGCGCGCCGAGCCCGCCCCGCCAGCGCCCGGCGCCGCCGGAATCGGGCAGCAGCTCGTAGGACTCGACCCGCACCGGGAAGCTCATCTCGATGACCTCCGCCGGCGTGTTCATGGTGTTGGAGATGCCGCTCGCGACCGCACTGATGCCGTCCCGGTCGGGCCGCGCGCCGAAGCCGCCCTTGACGGTCTCGTAGCTGACATAGTGCTCGTCCGTCCGGTAGTCGGTGCCGCCGAGCGTCAGCACGGCCGAAGTGCCCTGGGAGCAGGCCATCACCCGGTCCGGGATGATCGCCGCCAGCGCGCCGAACACCATGTCGCAGATGCGGTGGGACATCTCGTGGTTGGCATAGACCACCGGGGCCGGATACTGCGCGTTCACCACCGAGCCCTCGGGCGCGAGCACCTTCACGGGGCGCCAGGCGCCGGAGTTGGGCGGCACGACGCCGGCCGAGTCCACCGCCATCTTGAGGCCGGCGAACACCCCCGAGGAGGTGACCGAGAGCGGCGCGTTCATCGGCCCGGCCACCTGCGGGTCGGACCCCTCGAAGTCCGCCGTCACGCCGTCGCCCTCCTTGACGATCCGCAGCCTGATGTCGAAGGTCTCGTCGCGGTTCGAGCCGGGCGCCACGATGCCGTCGCCGTCGCAGAAGTCCTCGAACGCGCCCTCCCCGTCGGGAATCTCACGGAGCAGCGCGCGCATCATCGCCTCGGAGTAGTCCATCACCTCCTGCATGATGCGCTTGAGGTTGTCCGTGCCGTATTTGCGGGCCAGCGCTTCGAGCCGCTCGCAGGCCCGGCGGTTGGCCGCGATCTGGGCGCGCAGGTCGCCCCGGCGCTCGGCCGGCGTGCGGACATTGGCGAAGATCAGGTCCTC